>JAJZNY010000053.1 GCA_021852245.1 Planctomycetota bacterium
CGTGCTTCCCAACCGAGGCGTCCACGTGGCCACGAGAAAGAAGCTGCCCTCGAGACGCAAAAGCCCTTGATTTTACGGGCTCAAACCGCCCTGCGAAGCATCAAACTCTGGTGGAACATCCGATGAAGATTCATGCATCTGGGCCGTTGGATTTGTCGCAGGAATTTTGGAATAGATCCGGCCCCTGCTCTGCGCGGTTTCTCATGTCCAATCGCGGCGAATTTTCAGCGTGGCGCGGATCGTCAGGGCGGGTAACGAAAAAAGGCTTGATCTGCGGGATTGCCGCAGGGATCAAGCCTTGGTATCCGGTGTTTGCCTTGCGTAGGGTTACCGATGGCCGAACTGAATTCGGCTCTCAGGCCCGTTTACGCCGAACTAAAAGCAGGGCCGCCCCGCCCATTCCCAGCAACGCCAGCGAAGCCGGCTCCGGCACCGGCTCCTGCTCGGCCGTGACGGATATGTCGGTAACATCGGCGGTCAGATCGCCGGGGCCGCTGGTATTAAGAAATTCCAAAGTGGCGGTGGAGGCGTCGGCAATGAAACTGAAGCTTTCATTGGCGAACCCATTGTCGGCCAGTGCCGTATTGATAAGGTCATTTAATGTGGTACCGCTGCTGTCGAGAACCGATGCCGTTAAATCCACGGTAGTTTCACCGTTGCGAGCGGCGGCAGCGTAGGATACGAGGTACTTCTGGCCGATGGTAAGGCCGGTAAGCTGTTGCGAGATGCCGTTGCCCGCACCTTGCAGGAAGGCATAGGTCACCGAGCCGGCATTTAACGGGGCGAAGGGGCTCGAGCTCAGGCGTGTTCCATCCCCATTAACTCCGATTCCGCCGGTGCTGCTGGGAGCTAGAATTTCAGTCCAATCCGTGGGTGCCGACGGATTAGGAGTTGCACTGGTGGGGGTAGTATGGGCCCCCGAGTCGTCATAGCCATTATTACCGCTGTAAAAAGCTGCATTGGCGGTGAAATTGCCGTTGACGGCGTAATTGTTTACGGGTGGTTGCGGCGCGGAAAAAGTGTTTGTGCCGGTCGCCACGTTGAATGCCGTTCCTTCGGATGAGAGCGTACTGGGCTTTGCCGAGAGTTTGCCGGAACCCGCATTCAAATTGATCTGGTAGGCGGTGGTTCCGGTTAAGCCGGTTATCGAGCTGGTTTGAGTGCTGGAACCGGTTGCCAGCGTGGCAAAGGAGTCAGTGAAAGTTGCCGAGCCGAAGTTTGCGAGAGGCAAAATTCCGGCGTTGTAAGGTGCCTCTGCAATCCATTCGGCGGAATGGAGTTCAACACCGCTCGTGCTGGTGTTATCCGTATAATTTTCCCCGGTGGTAGTATCTTGTATGGCAAGGGTGAAATCTTGATTTCCATTCGTGGTGGTGCCGGTGTAGGTGACCGATGCGGTGATTGCATCGCCGGGATGGACCGTAAATCCTGAAATGTAGCTCGATCCTGCCGGATAAAGCTCGGTCCAAGCATAGTAGGAAGACCCGGAACTGTTAGAGTAATTTGCTTCGACGCCCAACTGTTCGACGGTTGGGGAGCCCTTACCATCCAAGCCTACCCAAAAAGCTGCGTAAGTGGCGGATGATGTATCCGGGGAAGCGGTTACCGTCGGAACCGTCCACGAGCCGACAACCGACGTCAAGGTTGATCCCGTGGGTGCAGTCACGGCGTAGCCGGACCAGTTGCTTGTGGTGGTAGTGCTGGGTGTTGATGCGAAAGTATTGGTCGCACTCAGTGCAGCGGCGCACAGAACTGCCCCCGCCAAGACGTTTCGGAACTGTCGGTGTTCTGCTCTTCCGGTTGTTCCGGCATCTGGCGCAGCGTACTTTGCACGCTCGCGCCTCGAGCTGCGATGTCCAAGGCCATTCGATCCGGTTTTTGAACCGCTCCGATTGCCCAAATGCGATTGGATGTGTGATAAGACGTTCCTGCTCATACCCGTATCCCCTGAAAAGCGCACGCCGGGATAAAAAATCCGGCGAACCGCACTGTTCGCCGCCCGACGCGGACGGAACCATTCCGCAGCGCCGCATAGCGGCATAAGTAGCACTTTCTTTTAGGGGGATTTATGGGGCCTTGCTCACTCTTGCCCTACCCCCTCCGGCCTCTCAATTCTGCTAGAGACCAGTTAACGGTAGTTTTACCCAAATGCAAAACTGTTGATATTAATAACTCCCTTAAATTCAGATGTCAAGCTTGATCCGGATTTTTATTGGTCAGAGTCAAAAGCCGTCTCGTATATCGGACGTGATAAGGGTGTGCTGTGCGAAATATGCGCGGTTTTCGATATCCAATCGGGGCGAATTTTCCGCGTGGTGCGGATCGTCGAGGCGGGTAACGAAAAAAGGCTTGATCTGCGGGATTGCCGCAGGGATCAAGCCTTGGTATCCGGTGTTTGCCTTGCGCAGGGTTACCGATGGCCGAACTGAATTCGGCTCTCAGGCCCGTTTACGCTGGGCTAAAAGCAGGGCCGCGGCGCACAAACTGGCCCTACCCCGGCTCCGGCCGGCCAATTTTGCGGGAGACTCTTTGGCGGCTCTTGTGTCCGAAGATGACGGGGCGTGCGACAAGAACTCCCGCAGATCCGAATGTCTGACGTGACTTGCGCATCGAGCACTTCAACCCTTGAACCATCCCTCCTGAAGCACCATGGCGATATTGATAATATATTGCTCTGCACTCAGATGCTCATATTGATCGGCCCTGAACTGGAGTATCTTCTGCATGCAGCCGGCGGCGAGTTCAAAAAGTTCTTCACGGGCGGAAACCTCGAGCTGATTCCGCCGCAGGGCGAGATCCAGAATGACATCGCGATGCGCGACGCGGATGCGCTCCAGAATGCGGGCGCGGATCGCCGGATCCGCCAGAAAGCTGTTGTCACGCCGTCGCATTTCACGGCTGATGGCGGGGGGCAGGGCTGAGCGTCGATGCCGAATGACCACCGTCTGGGCGGCAAAATCACCGATCCGCCGATGCCACCGGTCCGCGAGCGCCACCAAACCGCCCAGCAGCATGAGTTCCGGGAGAAAGTCCACGAGCCGGGCCATATTGCGGATGATGACCGCACTGACGGCAAGCCTTCGTCCATCGGCGTCGATTACCTCCAATCCCATGACTTTTTTGCCCGGCGTTCGCCCCCGAAGATAGATTTCGAAAATGGGAAAGTAGCCCACGATGATGAGAAAGGTGCCGAGTGTCAGGAGAACAAATGCCAACAGCTGCGAGATGAGGGCCATTGTGGATGAGATGATGAGGACGAAGCCGATCATGGAAATTACAATAATGGCGGCATCGATGATAAATGCCAGGGCGCGGGAGTATATACCGGCAAGCTCAAATTGCAGGGTGATCATTTCGGGCGTCGTGATGGTGTAGCGGCGCATGAGTCTGCTCCTGAACAGCGGCTGCTCCGCAACGGCAGCCGACAGGGAGTATAATCGACCCCGATAAAATCGAAGTGGGCTTGAAGAGGGCTTTGGATTTCATGGCACGGATAAAATTTTGGTTTCCTTTGGCAATCGTCGGGTGGCAATACTGGATGCCCATCCTGTTCGGTGGTGCGGTGCTCACGGCCGCAGTGGCCCTGCTGCTGCCCGTCTGGGCAGCAGCGATACCGGCGGTTCTGACATTGGCGTGTCTGCTGTTTTTCCGCGACCCGCTGCGCCGGGTGAGTTCCCGGCCGGATGTGATGGTATCACCTGCGGATGGCGTGGTGACCGAAATTGCCGTGGTTCGGTCGGATCGACTTTCGGGCGATGTGCTGCGTGTGAGTATCTTCCTTTCGGTGCTGGATGTGCACCTGAACCGCAGTCCGTGCCGGGGGACGGTTCAATCGGTCAGCTTTGAAGCCGGGTGTTTTCTTGATGCGCGACATCCGGAATCGGGTGTGCGGAATCAATCCAACAATCTGGTTCTCCATACCTCGTATGGGCCGATTGTGGTGCGGCAGATTGTCGGGGCCATCGCGCGGCGGATCATATGCCCGGTGCGCAGGGAAGATGTGCTGGAGCGCGGAGAATGTTTCGGGATGATCGCCTTCGGCAGTCGTACCGAACTGCTGGTGTCGGGCCCGGAGCGGTGGACGCCGTGTGTGAAAGTCGGCGATAAAGTGCGTGCCGGTTCCAGTATTATTCTCGAATACAAAGCAGACCAAAGGAGCCCGGGGGCGGCCTGATTTGCCGTCCCCGAAACGACCGGTTACTTCTTGGGATAAATGACCGTTTCAAATTTGTCGTCGTGCACACCGCGTAATCCGTGGGCGTAGATGCTGTGTTTACCGCCGATGCGGATGGAAGTGGACATGGCGGCGGCGACATCGACGATCACGCTGGGGTTAGTGATGTAGACACCGTCAAGCACGGAACAATCCGTCACCAGGACCTTTCCATGCGGGGCGGGGAACACGGTGATGGCATGGGTGAGATGAACGTTGTACGGGACTGCGTAGACGTGCGGATGTACCTTCTGCACCATGTGCCACGCGTGTCCTCTGGGGCCGAGGATTCCGGCGTAGGGAGTCCAGATGATGACGGGCCCCTTTTTCAGATGACGTTCAAGGCGGTTCACCAATTGTTGACGCTCACCGGGCTGGAAGCGAACCAGCATCCAGCTTTGATTGACAACCTTGGGGGCCATGCGGGTGGCAAGCGAGAATCTCCGGGCGCGGAGATTATCCACCCGGCGGTGCCCCCAGATTATTTTTCCGCTGTTGACCATATAGGAAGTCCACGGTGCCCAGCCAAAATACGGCGCGTAACCGGTTGAGGCGAGCGGTTTAAAAAATGTGCGACGCTGGAATTTCTTCCTGCTGTGGTAGGTGGGCACGTAACCGTAATAATATTTGAGTGCCGAGGCGAGCGCGTCATAAGAGCATTGATTAAATTGGCCGACCCAGAGAGATTTTTGTTTGGCTGACGGCCCTTTGGCGGCGGCGCAGGTGACGCCGGCGCCAACGAGCAGCAGGGACGCGGCAAGAAGCGTTGGAACCTTTTTTACCGGCATATGATTCTCCTCAATCAAGCTGCCAACGTCGGGTTTGCGGTCGAAAGGATTGTTGCCGCAGCCGGAAGATCCTTTCACTGATTTGGGCGGCGAAGCTCGCGGGCTTTGGTGGTGATGTCATCAGATTTCAGAAAATTCAAAAACATGATTGAATTTTTTTTCTCGGCAGTTAGGATATCAACCGTCGCAAGGGGACCGATTCGGTGCCAGGTGCTGAATCGGTCGGGGAGTTTGAAGGTCACCGTGGTAGATGGATTGACATGTCCGGCGGCAAGCATTAGCATCGCCGACCGGACTTTGTGCAAAGTTTCACAACCTCGTCATGACGAGG
>JAJZNY010000477.1 GCA_021852245.1 Planctomycetota bacterium
TTACAAGGATGAAATCTTTGAAAATCTGCATCGGGAGGAGACGAACTGGCTATCGAGTCACCCCTGTCTGACCGAGCGCATCGAGAATATCCGTGACATCGATCATGTTCCATCCGTTCGGATCGATGCGCCCGGCACCCGGTTACTTGCGGATTTCCGCGCCATCTGTCGTCGGCGAACCCACGAATTCTATGATCAGCGGCTGGGTGAAGTGCGGAAGAGCGTTGCCGTGATCAGTGCAAAAGAACTTGCGGCGGAGCGCATCGAGAACCGACGGGGCCAGGCGCGTGTTCGGCGTTATTTTCGTACCGGCGTGGGACCTTCGCGACGGATCCTGCTGGAGAGCGAAATTCTGAAACGATCGGGTCATGTCGATGCAGCGCCTGCGCAGCTGCGGGAAATACGCACGGCCGTGCTTGCCATGCAGGAACAGTTGGATATTCAGAGCGGACCGGAGCTTGAGTATCTGACAAGAATTCGCACGATTAACCGTGGTTACATCCATGCCGTGGAGCAATTGCTCTCGATGGTCCGGAGGGCGCATCGGCATGCGAATCTCCGGGGTATTAAGCGCTGGCGCCGGCATTTGATTCGTGATGCTGAGAAGATTGAAGAACGTATCAGCGAACTGGGTGAAATCATCGGTCGGCTCGATGCCCTCTCGCGACGTCGGCTTGAACTGGTCATGTTGCTGCTGCATTCCCCCGTTTCCATGAAGCCGGGCGTCAACATATCGCGGCTGCGATCACGGGCGGCCGCCATTGCCCGCAGGGTGGACGCAGTTGAACCCGTTGCGGGCCTGGTGGTGAAGATGAGGGAGCGCGTCAACACGCTCGAGGTTTTCTGCCGGGATTTTTCGCCGGGGATCCGAAAGGTGCTGGCGGAACCGATCCATATGACTTCCAAGGCGCTGGTGGAAGATATCACCGAATTCTGCCGTCAATTCAGCACGCGGCCTGAACTCATCAAGATGGTGAAAGAGCAGGCGGCGATCGGACGGATAATGCCTCAGGCGGTAGCCGATCCTACCAAGCTGGGCGAATTGCGCCGATGTGCCCGGGCTGCATGGAATTATCTCAATCCGATTGTCGAAAAATTGCAGGCCAAAACGGCGGGTCTTGCCGAGGATGTGGAATCGGCACTCGGGCTCGATATTCTGCCCGAACCGCCCCGCGAACTGGAATCGCGGCGCGAGAAATACCGCCGGGAAACATTGAAGAGGGATCGGAAATACTGGCTGGTGAACGGACTTCGTGCGGCGGGCGGTCTTACGGTCCTGATCTTCATTATCTACCTCGTCATGCATGCACACGCCCGCTGAACCCCTTTGATTTTGATCAGCTTGCCGGTTTGATCGCTCAGCGGGGGCCTTACCGCAGTCGCGGCGTCCGAGCGGATGGTCGACGGAAGGGGGAAACGGGGATGGAAAAAAACGCCGGTGCCAAAAAAAGCTCGGGGGCCTGGATTCGAACCAGGACAAGCAGAACCAAAATCTGCTGTGCTACCGTTACACCACCCCCGAAGAGGAACATGCAGGACGCGAAATTATAGCCTCTTGAGAGGCATTGTGCATGCAGCACGCATGGCCTTCGGCGGCACGCGGAGGGCAATGATTGCCAAAATAGCGGGGGCGGCTGAGTTGCCGAAGGTATCACGGCCTGTCGTGCAACTGAGGCAGGCCGTATTACCGCCGAATTGTCGGCAGGAATGATCCTTTCGCACCGCGAGGCCCGAAAAACAAAAAGTTGGGTACCGCTCATCCGGCAAGATTGGGGGATGGAATTCAGCGGATTTACGAACCGCAAACCGATGTGGATGCCGCCGGGGGCCAATCCGCGTATATTGGTTTTGATGCTCAGCACCGCAGATGACAGATCGGTCGTGATCCAAGCCCTGCTCCGGGAGGGGGGATGCGTATCGGCTGCGGATATTATTTCGGCCAGTGCGCCGGCACGCCTTGATATCTCCGGCTCTCTGGCGGCGCATACCGGCGGGGTGGTGGCGCAGTGCACGGTGTCGCTGCGGGCGACGGCTGCGGTAGCACCGCGCCACGATCGCCGCTTTCGCATGTTCAATTGCGCCTCGCAGCATGAATCGGAGAGTCACACTGAATATTCCATGCAGGACCTGATAGAGATTCTCCAGAGCCATGATCCGCCTCGGTCCGGCGCATGGAAGGAAGGTTCACCTTCCATCGGGTTCGACTTGGCGATTTCGCTGCTGCGCCGGATTGTCGCGCCCGCCGATCTGGGCGATTCCCGCTGGTCACACGGTTTATCGATCGGTATCCGCAACGGCATCGGTCTGAGTGGATCGACCGCCGCTGCCACCGCCATCTCCGTCGCACTGGCCCAATGCCTGTCGGAGTACCATCATCTCCCGGCGAGTCCGCTGGACAAGGCTTCCATGGCGGCCAGTGCTCTGCGGGAGATCGGGCTTTTTCAGGCCCATACGGTTGACGCCCTGACGGCCCTGTGTGCGCCGGGTGGATCGGTATTAAATCTGCTCCGCTACCGGTGCCAGCCGCATCAGTTGCTGGGGCAGATACCCCTTGCATCTGATCTGCAGTTGCTGGCGATTGAAATGACAGACGGCCGCACGGATGCGCCGGAGGCTGCGCGACGTGTGCTCCTTGCCGGCGCAATGGGGTTGCGTGCCATTGAAACGGTGTATCGCGATCTCGGGCAGCAACCCAATACCGGCGGGTATCTGGGAAATATTTCGCCGGGCCTCTACAAGCGCTATTTCCGTGCGCTGCTGGCGCGGCGTATCCGCGGTCGTGATTTTATCCGCACGTATGGTGAACTGCCGGGTTATGTGATCGATCCGGACCATCTCTACCATATGCGTGCGGCGGTGGATCATCTGATCGGTGAAGGGGAATATGCTGAGAACTTTCTGCAGGTGATGGAGGAGCTGGCACCGAATTCAGCTGAACCACTGACCGGTCCGGCGCGTATATTAACTGCACAGAGAGCGGGAAGACTGCTGTTGGCGTCGCAACACAGCTATCGGCTTCGATTGGGACTCTCCTCTCCGGGCGCCGATTGGATCATTGCCCGGTTGACCGATGCCGCCGCCGGACGCAGCGCCTACGGAGCGCGGGTGACGGAGGTTGGCGATGGACGGTTGGTCGTCGTCCTGCTGCCGAATTCAACTATGGCGACCGACCACCTGTTGGGAGTGATCTCAGAATATGGCCGCGAATTCGGAACCTACCCCCGCGTTTACCGAATCGACGCTGCCGGAAGTGCCGGAACTCTGCTCAACTGATTCTTCATATGCAACGGGGGCAACCGCTTCGGATATTGACCGCCGATATGCGGGTGTCGGCGAATCGGAATTTATTCAAACGCCGGCCGTGATGGCCCATCTCAACTGCGCTCGGCTGGATAACGGCCACGTTCATTACTGCGCAGCGGGGCGGATCGGTTTTGCATTGGGAAGTCCGGTTGCTGCGCCGGATTCCCTGCGGGCGGCTGCGGCTGAATTTGACGCCCGTCTGGCGGAGCGTCGGATGCGCAGCGTCTATTTTGGGGTCGAAGAGATGCAGGCACGGCGCCTGGCCGCGGGCCGCCGACAACTGCTGATTGGGTCACAGCCGATTCTCACCTCCACGGCATGGGGGGATATTAAATCTCGATCGTCGGGACTGCGGGCGCAGATCCGCCGCGGCATGCGGAGTATACGGATCATTCCCATTTCGTCCGACCCTCACCCCTATGTCGTGTCCATGGCCAACTGCCTGGACGCATGGCTGGCCGCGCGGCCAGCCCCGCCGATGGGATTCGCAGCCGATGCACGTCTCTCCATCCACGTCACGGCATTCCATCGAATCTATGCCGCCGTTGATGACACGGGCGGCGTGCAGGCGTATTTGTGCCTTTCGGCGGTGCGCAGGGGCAGCAAATATCTGGCCGAGCATATCATTCGCCGTCCTGATGCGCCCAATGGAGTCATCGAGGCCCTGATCGACCATCTGTTCTCGCATCAGGTTATCCGAGCCGAGGCCCAGCTTTCACTGGGGCTCGTGGCGCTCAGTGAGCGGTATTTGGAAACTTCGCATCTGAATCCGCGATCATTCCGATTGATGCGCTGGCTGGCCCGGAATCTGGGAAATCGTGCGTATCGGTTCCGCTCTCTGGAGCAGTTTCGCCGCCGCCTCTGTCCCCTGCCATGGTCGCCGGTGTTTCTGCTGGCAGATTCTGATCTGCCCCTGCCGTCACTGGCCGTGGGTTTGGTGCGGCTATTTTTTCGGCCCGTGCGGGTGCCCCGATTCACCGCGTGATGCGGGTGGTGTCGGAGCGAGTGTCTTTTTGAATATCATTAAATAATTAAATCCACGGAGAAAGAAATTGCCCCGGATCGCCTCGGTCTGCCAATGACTGCGGTTGAGCTTTCGATTATGACGAACCACCGCCACAATATCCACCGGATCGAATCGCTGCCGCAGAATTGAAAAGAGTTCAAACCCAATCGGCATGAACGGCCGCCCTTTTTTGAACGAATCACTCACATAAAGAGCCAGATATCGCCGGGGTTTGAGCACGCGATCGAGTTCGGAAAATACCTCCCCCATCGCACGGTAATACGGATTCTCCGCCGAAGGATCATCGGTGGGGGCGGCATCGAGCTTGCCGATACACCGACGATCGTCCGAGTAGGTCACATGCGTGCTGTACGGAGGATCAATAAATACAAAATCAACCGTGGCATTCTTAAGCGGAAGGTGCCTCGCATCAGATTGCCGTATATCCGGCCGCGTGGGGGCCAGATCAAAACCAAGGGGTATCCGCTCGAGTTCGGTGGCAACATCGATCGTGGTACCGCTGCCGCACATCGGGTCCAGAACGGTATCACCTGCGCGGGTATAGCGCTGGAGAAGATTCCAGATAACCCAGGCGGGCGTGGCACCGAGAAACCCCGTATCGCCGTGTGGTGTGGTACCGTAATCCTGTGATGGATATTCCCACAGGGTGGTTGGCTCAATTCGCAGGGGTGGTTTCGGGTTTCGGGGTTTCATAGATCATGTACCATGTTTTGGCTGCCGCTAGCGTTCGCGGGAACGGCATATCGGCGGGGGCCGCGCCGGCCGCCGCTACGCCGGAACGAAGATTCTCTCCGCTCCAGAACATCCCGCCGGACCGTCAGCGGAAATTGGTAAACTGCACGGGCACTGCCGGCGGCCGCGCCTTGAGTGCCGCGATAATCGCCTGCAGATCGTCAATTTTGGGTCCCGCCACCCGCAGCGTTTCCCCCTGGATCGAGACATTGACTTTCAGCCCCATGTCTTTGATCTGCTGCT
>JAJZNY010000440.1 GCA_021852245.1 Planctomycetota bacterium
CTCATTGGGGACGAACATGAGTTATCAGGAACAATTGTACCTATTTTAAGAACAATTGCCAGCCGGACCGCTGACCGTCCGAGTTTCTGATCAGGCGTGAGTATATCAAAAACAATACATCGCCCGAAGCGTCACCGGTGGTGAAATATCCGACAATGAAAAAAGGATGAGGTTCATCTCGAAGGCCGGTGGATGAAAGCTGCGGGGAAGGTAATTGATGACGATGCGGCGGTCAGGATTGATGAGTTGGTATCATTTCAACCCACGAAAGTTGCCGCGTCTGAAGATGGTTGGGGCGTCCTATACTTGGACAAGCGGGACGGAAGGATGTGGGAGTTGACCTATTCGCATGAGGGATGGCACGGAGGTGGCCCTCCAGCGTTAACGTGTGTGAATAAAGGCTATGTGCAAGGCAAATACTGGCTGTGATACATGCGTAGTGGTGTTGTGTGGCGAATTGTAAGGCTTGTTGGGGCTGTAGCGGCCCAGCGAATTGTGGGGCTGCTGATTTTCGTGATAACGGACGTTTGGATGATCGCCCAACAGATGGATGGCATGGAATCACGGCGGCGGCTTCGCCGAATACAGGAGACGGTGGACGGGCAAACGGGAGAGCAACAGGTTCCGGCCCTATTCAGAGATTGCGAGAAACTTGCCGAAGTAGCGGTCGTTACGGAGTCCGCGTTGCAGCTCCAGCGCGGTTATTTGGATGCTGGAATCGTGGGGCCCCAATGGAACGCTGATGCGTTGCACGTTGCGTTGGCGACGGCCTCGCGCTGCCCTTTGATTGTCAGTTGGAATTTTAAGCACATCGTGAGTTACAAAAGGATTCTACTGTATAATAAAATCAACGTGGCGATGGGGCATGCGCCCATCGGCATTTAGTCTCCCTTGGAGGTTATTTGCGATGACGGCACGAGCGAAAAAAGCGTTTGATTGTGTTGCTATGAAGCGGCGTGGTTCGCTTCGCATCTACCGCGCGACCAAGGGCATGAACGCAGTTGAAGAATTAGCGTATTGGCAGCGCCAGGATCGCGATCTGCTTGCGGAGCAAACTGGATTAAAGGTTCGCGGCAGTGCCGTGCGACGACAGCGGAAAACCACGAAGCTCGCCTAGGTGCCGATCTTGCGGGATGATCCATGTGTGATGATCACGGTTGCTGGCCTGCGGCCCCGGCAACAATTACCTCTGCGTACCTTCGTTACCGCTGCGGTAAAAAAGGTATTAACCGCTGAGGACGCAAAGGATCGCGGAGGACGGACGGCTGCGCCGCCAGAACGGGCCTCACACGAAGCCGCGAAGAGTGCCAAGACGGTACGAGAAAGCGTAACGAGTTAATGCACGAATATTAGCGCCTTTCATTCTTAGCGTGATAAAAAAGCGGATCACATCACGCGCCAGCGTGATTCAATAGCTCGCGCGGAGGTGCGGGAAGCGCAGAGACGGCACGATGAAGCGCACAGATTGGTGCGGGAGCCTCTGCGAACCCCTGCGCCCTCTGCGGTGAAATTGGTTTCTCCCTTTTTCCCTGCGGTTGGCGGTTATCCACCACGTGGTGGCTGGCAAATTAAATCGACCGACTGGTATTTGCACTGATCGTGATTTACCCGCTCGGGCAGCGAGGCGGCTAACCACCTGAATGGCGGTTAAAATAATGCCCACCGCAGGCTTGCACACAGCTCGCCGAGCCAATAAGCTTTCGTGCCCATGACTGAGCTCAAGGATATTGATTACCAATTACCGCCCGAACTCATCGCGCAGGAGCCGGCGCATCCCCGCGATCAATGCCGCATGCTGGTGTACCGTCAGGCGGCCGCCCAGATCGCCGAACATCGGTTCTACGAGATTGCCGAGCTGCTTCAGCCGGGAGATCTGCTGGTATTTAATGATTCCAGCGTGCTGGCGGCGAAATTGGAACTTCAGCGTGCGACCGGTGCGCGGACCAGCGGCCTGTTTGTTGCCGAGCGTGAACCGGGCCGCTGGGACATGCTCATCAAATCCCGTGGCAGGTGCAAAATCGGCGAGATACTCACCGTCATCACCCCGGCAGGCAATCCCGATGGATCGGTGCGGCTGATCGCCAAGGATCCGGCGGGCCATTGGCTGGTGGAGATTTCCCCTCCGCTGCCGGCGGCGATCTATCTCGATCAGCGCGGCCACATGCCGCTGCCCCCGTATATCGAGCAGGCACGAAAAAGAAGTGGCAGCCGTATCGCCCGGGATGAGGATCGCCGGGAATATCAGACCGTCTACGCCCGCCACCCCGGTTCGCTGGCGGCGCCGACGGCAGGCTTGCACTTCACACCGGCCGTTCTTGACGCCCTCGACGCCCGCGGCATCGGCCGTATCAATATCACCCTGCACATCGGGCTGGGGACTTTTGCGCCCGTCACCGCCGAGCGCCTTGCCGAGCATCGCATGCATCATGAATCATTTATTATCCAATCGGATGCCGCACGACGGCTTCGCGATCAGCGTCGGGCCGGAGGGCGGATCATTGCGGTGGGGACGACATCCGTCCGGGCGATGGAAGCCGCGGCGGATCATATTCTCACGCGCGACCTGAGCCAGCCACTTTCCGCCCGCACCGATCTGCTCATTGCTCCGGGGTATGAATTCAAATTGTGCACCGGTCTGCTTACGAATTTCCACCTGCCGCGGACAACCCTGCTGGCGCTGGTGGCGGCGAAGATCGGCCTGCCGGCGCTTCATGAATGTTATGCGTATGCGGTTAAAAATCGGTTCCGCTTTTACAGCTACGGCGATGCCATGCTGATCATCGACTGAAAGTGAAATGATTCGCCGCGCGCCGAGCGGTAAAATCTACCGGGCTTTGGAGTCGGGAAAT
This sequence comes from Planctomycetota bacterium, assembly GCA_021852245.1. The sequence continues at coordinate 2,850 of JAJZNY010000440.1, forward strand.
GGTGGCTGGTAAAGGGCAAGGTCAGGCGTTCAGCGACGGGGTAGGCTCCGTCAGTCTCCGCAATAAAAAGCCGTTCGGTGGGGCGTGCGCGTCCACCCGAAATCATGGTCACGGCGAATTGGGACATTCAAACGGCTTGGGATGAATGCCGCCTGCCGAAGGCTCTGAACCGCATCACCACGCAAGCAACTTTTCGGGTATACAATTACCTGATGGGTCGGTATGTGCGATTAAGCCGGGAGGTGCGATTCAGCGGGGGTCTTGAGCCGTCGTCCGGGGCTACCGGTAATTCGTTTGCCGGGAATCCGCTCGGGTCCGGGCTCGAGCCGCTGCTCACCCTCACCGTGGAAGCCGCCGGCGAGATTGACGGGCAAACCGGCATGCTGGTGAACATCAAGCAGATCGATGAACTGGTAAGGCGCGGGATCGTCGGCGGGTGGCGGGGCGACACGGTGAACACGGCACCGATGCTGCTGCGGCAGGCATGGACATTGTTGGACAGCCTCCCGCGCAAAATCAAGGTAAAAAGTCTCACGCTCGCATGCAGCCCATGGCTTTATTATCGGATCAGCGACGAGGTTGAAGAAATGATCGAATTGACCGAGCGGTTTGAATTTTCCGCGGCGCATCGCCTCCACAGTGCGAATCTTACCGACAGCCAGAATGCCGCCACCTTCGGCAAATGCAACAATCCGCACGGACACGGGCACAATTATGAACTTGAAGTCACCATCCGCGGCCCCGTCGGGGCGGACGGGCGGATCATCCCGCTGCAGAAACTTCACGACATTATTAATCGCCGGGTGATTGACCGGATGGACCACCGGCATCTGAATGTGGAACTGCCCGAGTTCGCCGAGGTGAACCCGACCGTGGAAAATATTGCCGCGGTGATATTTGACTCTCTTGCCGGTGAATTTACCGCGCCCGTGAAGCTTGCGCGCGTCCGCCTGTGGGAAACGCCCAAGACGAGTTGCACCATCAATGCCGATGAAAGAAGTTGAAGAGGAGTATGAATGACGATTATTGACAGTACAGTTGATCCGATCCTGCCGGTGTTTCGCGCTGTGGGCAAGATTCCCAGCGGCCTGTTTATTCTCACCGCCGGTCAGGGCCCCGATTTTTCTGCCATGCTGGTGTCGTTCGTGCAGCAGGCGGCGCGTGATCCGATTGTGATCGCCACCGCGATCAACCGTGAGCGCCCGATGACGCAGGCGATTGAACGCAGCGGAGTGTACATCATCAACATCATTGCCGGTGGAGACCGGGCCCTGCTGAAAAAATATGCCCGCCATGCACTTATCGGCCCGGACGCGATTGAGGGTGTGCGTAGCCGACGGATGGATGACGGGTGCGTTGTTCTGCCTGATGCGTGCGCGTGGATCAAATGTCGATTTCGTCAGCGGGTGGATTTTGGTGCGGATCACGATCTGTTTCTGGGCGTGGCTGAGGACGGCGGTTTGAATGACACCCCGCACACGCAGCCGGTGGTGCATGTGCGCCATGATGGCAGCAATTATTAAAAACGGCGTGAGTGGCCGGATGGAATGCTGATATAAAATATGAAATCAAGCCGACAACGATTCAAGGATTTCCTCGCCCGCGTCAAGAAGGGGCATCTGCGCGGCGACCGGCTTGTCGAGCCCGAGGCGGTGCGGGAATTTCAGCGTCCCATGGGGGGCGGCCGCCACATGCGCGGCAACTGGGGCCCGCCGCATCAATTCAAGTTTGCAAAGCAGAAACTGCTGAGTGAATATGCCCTGATGCTGCGGGGTTACTACGGGTCGGTGGCGGTATTGCTGCTGGTTGTGCTGGGCACCTCGCTGATTACCCTGAGCCCCGCCTTTGTGCTCAAACTTGCCATCGACGACGTGTTTGCAGGCAAGCCGCTGTCGATTGCACGGATGTTGCCTGCGGGCGGCCTGCGGGCCTGGATCACCGCATCACCCGAACATGGACTCGCGACCCTGGCCATCGCGCTGATTATTGCCGAGATCATCGGCGTTTCCCTTTCATGGCTACGGGTGCTGGCGGTTCAACGACTGAATTACAAACTGGCTGCCACACTCCGCCAGCGCCTCCACACCCATCTTTCCAAACTCTCGCTGTCGCAACTTGCCGATTTCCGTACCGGTGGCATTATCAGCCGGATCATGTCGGATACCGATCAGATCGTCGGCGGCGTGCAGAACTCGATCATCACCCCCGCGGGTGCGGCTCTGCGGATGATCCTGATCCTGATCATTCTCATCGTCACCAGCTGGCAGCTTTTTGTCGCCGCCGTGATTCTGATCCCACCGCTGATACTGGTTCACCTGCTGATTTTCCGTCGTCTGCGGCCGCTGTGGCGCAACATTCAGGACGACCGGAGCATGCTTTCGGCGCGGGTGAGCGACATGTATGCCGGGATCCGTGTGGTGCGCAGCTTTCGCCG
>JAJZNY010000349.1 GCA_021852245.1 Planctomycetota bacterium
ATGATTGCCGACAGCAAACTGGTGCATCGACTGCAGAACGGCCTTGTGCATCTGGAACTCGCGTGCATATTGGCCGCTGAACAGGGGTGCGGATCAGACACCCCCACCACGCTTGAGCACCTTGCCCGATCCCTGGGATGGCAGGCAAACTGCCCCCTGCCTTGGTACAACTGGAAAGAGGCCCCCGTTCCGCGTTGGGCCGATGAGGGAACCCTCGGCATCACCCGTTCCATGGTGACGGGCCGCATTACCGCACGAAACATCCAGCTATCCATGGCCCGCACCGCGATTATCGACGAACAGCAATTCAATCAGCTCACTGCCAAAACCAACAATAAGGCGGCGGTATTAAGCACGCACGGGATGATGCTGCTGCGGGAACTCGTGGATCGATACGGGCAGGGTGATGCGTGGATCGTCGTGGATAAAAACGGCGCCCGCGATCGGTATCTCGATATGTTGATGAGGACATTTCCGGAGGCGATGTGGCGGGTGTATCAGGAATCCCCGCTGCTGAGCCGCTACCAATGGGCACGGCCGGAAGGCGTCATTCGCATTGATTTTCAGCAGAAAGGGGAGCAGGCGTGCCTGGCGACCGCCTGGGCAAGCATGATCTGCAAATACATTCGAGAGCGGGCGATGGAGCAGTTTAATATCTGGTGGCAATCAGAAACCGGCAGCGGCGTTAAACCGACCGCTGGATACTATTCCGATGCCCAGCGATGGCTCTCCGAAATGGCGCCCCATCTGGAACGCTGCGGCCCACCGCTGGAGCAATGGGTGCGTACCCGGTAGCTGCCGCCGGGGCGGACAGCCCATCCCAGCGGTCAGCGTTACTTGCGTACCAATAATTCTGAAGGTACACTTTCATTATCAATTTACAGGGGCGCATGTCCGCGTCGGCTGCGCATGGGTTAACAAAACGAGAAGGAGGTTTCCGATGTCAGGTATTCCACAGGCGTCTCCATCCGCAGATAACTCCCCGTCCAAGGAGGATAAGAACATGGCCATCCTCGTCTGGGTGCTGGGAGTATTTTTCGGATTCATCCCCAGCTTGATTTTCTATCTGTTAAACCATGAAAAGCCCGGCTGGCTTCGCGATGTCACACGCGAGGCGCTCAACTTCCAATTGTCGTTCATCATATACTTCTTTGGCTGTATCCTCCTCGCATTCGTCTTTATCGGGTTTCTGCTTTTACCGGTGGTGGGGTTGCTGTTGGTCATCTTCTCAATCATTGGAGCGATGAAGTCCTCGGCAGGGGAGATATACCGGTGCCCAATCGCTATTCGCTTCCTCAAATAGGCGGGCTCACCGGTCGCATTCTCTACGCCCGGCTCGAATAATCGCGTTGTCAGATCATTGAAATTACACCCCCCTTACGAGCCGATGTGACGGTAATGGCGCGAGCCTGACAGCCCGGCCAGCCCAGCTCCTGACGGTTTCTTCCCGCTGGCATTTTTACCTGGGCTCACCGCCGCTGCTGCCGGAATCGGTGCACCGCCGAATGTTCAGCGATGAACGTCGCAGGCCGTAAGATCAGTCCAGTCGATTGAGATGGTCACCGACGATATCAAGTGCGTCGTCGAGTGACCCGCCGGAATTTAATAATTCCACTGCACAGGTCCGCACCGCTTCCCGTCGCGATTCATCCGTCAGATATTCCACCGGTGATTTGCCATCCACGCGGGCCAGCAGCAGCGCGCCGAGCAGCACCGCGCCCCAATCGGCATGGGCGGCGATCAGCGATGGCCCGGCGGCCTGGCTGTAGGCGTGCCACGCCTCATCGGCCATGAGCATAAACGCTCGCCAATGCGGCGCCCGATAAAATCCTTTCAGCAGCAGGTGGTTAATGAGCGTCGCAATATCAAAAATGGGCTGGCCGACGAATACCACCTCAAAATCCACCACAAACACGCCCGAGTGGTCGTTGGGCTCGGGGCTCACGAGGATATTTTTCGGAGAATAGTCGCCGTGAATGAGGCAGATCGGATCCGAAAGCAGAAAGCGGCACAGATCGCTCAATCGGGCGGCAACTTGCGGATACTTGGGCTGGAGGTGTCTGAAGTAGGGATCGATGCGTTGTTGCTCAAAGAGGCGGGCGTCGCCAAAGCGGGCCTGTGCGACGCTTCCCTTGGTGCCACGGTGCAGATGAGCCAGCCAGCGGGCGGCCTGCGTGATCCACCAGCGTTTGCCTTTGCCGGCCAGGAGGGATGTTTTGAGATTCACATATTCAGTTGGCGCGGGGCTGATGGCCAGTACCAGATTCTCCGCATCTTCCCACAGGAATTGCGGCAGGGTTTCGACCGGCATCAACTCCGCAAGCATCCGCAGCGCATCACGCTCCAGCCAGATGCGATCACAGTCGACCTGCCAGGCGGCGGCCACGCGAAACTGCTCCCGTGGCTGTTTGAGCACGAGACATTTACCCGCCCGCATGCGCTGATCAGGCACACCGCGTTTGATCTGCCCCGGAGTTCGCAGATCGGTGCCGACCGGCTCGCCGGCATTCATGTCGAGCACCTTGAGAACCATGCTGGAAACCCCGCCACCAAGCTGCTGAATCAGCACATCGGGCGATGTAATCTGATCTCTTGCCAGCAGATATTCGATTACATTTTCGGGTGTCAGTTCAAACAAGATTCAATCGGTCTCCATTTGCGTCTGTCAATGCGGTACCGCACCGGCTCACCTGCCATCTCCCGTTGCGGGTCGCGACGATCTGCTGTTTGTTGGCAATTGCCGCACCTTGGTCTTGCGGGCGGTGAGCGTATAAAGTCGGCCGGATTTCAGCGTCGGGTAACGTTCAAATACATCAGTAATATCTCCCTCCGGAGATTGGATAAACACAACAGCTCCGTGAAACGCGATCCCCTGATCGTAGATCGCGTCGATGTTGGATCTCTCAGCTGTTACCCATTGCAAACCTGATTTCGACATCCACAGGCAAAGTTCGGGTGTTGATGACGCATCCACATCGTCGGGATGGGTCGATTGGGTATGGTGTCCCAGTTGGGTGAGCCGCTGTCCAACTGCCGCATCCACGGACGAATCCAGGTAAAAACGCATCAATGAAATCCTCAATATGCGGGGGGCATTCGGCCCTTATTCACCTACCCGCTTCAATTTTTCCACATCCCCGGCGCAGCCACCCCATGCGACTGCCGGGAATCCATAGAGGGTAGTTTACCGGCGGATGAATTGGTATCCATCGGCAGCGGCGGCACATCTTTTCGCATATTCGAATAACCATCGGGGCATAAAGACTCACCATTCATAAAACGTTCTTGACTTTTAATTGGCATCAGTTATCCTCCCACTGTGGTTGCAGACGAGGGCAAGTTCTGCACGAAACAATTTTAGCTCTTGCGTCGGCCGGCCGGTTTGCCTTGTGTCTGTCCTTAGAGTATCGGCAGCCGAATCGCCTGCGGGCCTGGCGCAAGTGGGGTCGCCACCTTGAAAGGTGGTGCTGTAGAGTTTTTGAGAGGAATTCCTATGAATCGTCACAACCTCAAGCGTGGTTCCCGTTTGTCGCGTCGTGCTTCTTGGATGCTCGCGAGTGCCGTCGCCGCGTCGGCCGCCATACCGCTGGCTTTTACCACGGGGGCCGATGCGACCGTTCTGGCGACAACACCCCAGTACTATTTTTACCAGGTTACCAACAACACCGGTGCCGCCCAATCCTCCTTCAACGTTGCCCTCTCGGGCGATGTAACAACGGGGCTTGGGAGTTACATTAATTCCTTTAACAGCCCCACAGCAAGTTCCGCCTACACTTTAAGTCCGGCGGCCACAACGGTGACTTTTGCCTCGAATGCCAATCCGCCGGCAACCATCCAGAATGGAGCTACGGCGGCCTTCGGTTTCGAGGTTACCAGTTCCTCGACCGATTTTCCGGCCCCCACCGCCGGCTTTCCGGAGGCAGCGTATTGGGGCAGTCCATCAACTTCCAATGCAGTTCCCCTCGCCGGTATGTACGAAAACCTGTTGCCCGCAAGCTCACCCGTAAAGATCACCGATCCTTACATGATCTGGGAGATTGACGTGGCGAATTCCGCCACACCGACGCAAACGACAACCGAATACTACGAAACGACCTACAACACCCTGCCGGCGGACCTTCTGGTCGCAAACAAGACGGCAAACAGCGAGATCATTTCCAATGCCGGATACTACGCGCCCAGTACTCTCACGAGCCCATTGACCCTGGCGCAGATACAGGCCCTGCCGTCGTCTGATTTCACCGCGCCGGAGAGCATTTCCACGGTATCCAGCCAGTTGACCTATACGATCGCGGCGGGCAGCTCACTTGAATTTCAAAGCTACCCGGCGGTTTACACCCCGGAACCGGCGTCAGCGGCAATGCTTGGCGTTGCAGCTGCCGGGATGCTTCTTCTTCGGCGGCGGCGTGCATAGGTGACACACCAGACAGCGGCTCTGTAGGCCGCTTCAATGGATATTGCCGGGGACGCCCCAGATATTATTCGGGGCGTCCCCTTTTTTATTTAATGCACGACCCCTGCGGCCAATAATCGCACATCGGCCGAATCGGTGGCCGGCGGCCGCAGGACCTGTCCGCAGTTTCAAAACGGCACCTTATCGATGGCGACCCTATGGAATCGGCCCGCCGGCCCCCGGCTGCGGGTGGGCAAAGCGGCGAAGTCTGCCCAGCCCCGCATAGCGCATCAACGGCTGGGGGCGCATATCCATGCGATGCCAAGGCAGCGAGATGTTCTTCCACCGAATCATCGGGCCGCCAAAGCGACGGGCCGCAGGCTGGTAGGCGGCAGAAAACAGATTTCCCGCACCGCGGACATTTTTCCGCAGAGCGCCGAACATAAACGCCAGAAGAAGCGCCTTGTGGGATGCGTTGATGAATTGATTATCGATCATCATCAGATGGGCGCCGGGCGCTGACAGGACGACCGCCCCGGTGTAGTAAGGCGTCATGATCGTATCGTGCACAAGGTACAGGGTGCCCGTATGGTTGGCATTGCCATCGCGCCCGAAATTAATAACTTCCCGATTGCCCGACATGTTCCGCTTTTTAACGATCACACACCCCAGCACCACCGCATCACTGTGCGGCTGATCGGTAATACCCCGGCTATCAACGAAATCCATCTCACGATTGGCTGATCCGTGCACGTAGCAATACTCCACCCATGTGATGTGGGCGCGGCTTTTCAGATTGTGGCCGGTGATGCTGTCGGAAATATCACAGCCGCGCACCAGAACGCTGGTTCCGCCGAGATACAGGTTGTGGTTATAGCCGG
>JAJZNY010000373.1 GCA_021852245.1 Planctomycetota bacterium
TGATCGTCAATGAGCCGCCGTGTTCAATGTTCCGGGCGGAACCGAAAAGCGCCCGCGGTTCCTGCAGTGCCGACGAATCCACGCCCCCGGTCATGGTGCGGCCGGAACTGCCCACAAAATGGTTGAAGGCCCGTCCCATACGGGTAATGGAGTCCAGCAGCACCACGACATGCTGGCCGCATTCAACCAGCCGCCGGGAACGCTCAATCACCAGCCGGCTGGTGCGGATATGCGACGGAACATCCTCATCGTTGTTGCTTGCCCACACTTCCGCCTTGAGCGATCGCCGAAAATCCGTCACCTCTTCCGGCCGCTCATCCACCAGCAGAATCAGCAGCGTGACATCCGGGTGATTGGTGGAGATGGCCTCGGCAATCTGCTTGAGGAGCGTGGTTTTGCCGGTTTTCGGAGGGGCGACGATCAATCCGCGCTGGCCCAGACCGATGGGAGTGAGCAGATCCATGATTCGCATCGCAGCCGGACCGCCGGGCGTTTCAAGCTGAATCTTCACCCGGGGATCGATCACGGTCAGGTCCGGAAATGATGCCATCTGCCAGTAATCCTGAAGAGACCGTCCGTTGACATTTAATATCTCGTTGACGATGGGGGACGGCCCCCGGTTGCCCGGTTCGGCTACCGCCGTGACCTGCAGTCCGGCCTTGAGATGATTGTTCGTGATCACTTCGGCCGGAACCGTGGGATCGGCCGGAACGGGCTTATATTTTCGCTGCTCGCTGCGTAAAAAACCTATGCCTTTATCGTTGATTTCTAAAAGTCCTGCGACGGTCGTTGACATACTACCTCATGGAAAAAATCTGCGGGTTTTTTAACACACCACACCCGCCTGTTACCGGATATTCGACTAACTATGGGGAAGATGAATCGTTTAGCCGACCCTAGACTTGGATTATACCACTTACTCATGTGGAAACAAACTCGACCATAAACACCCGATTTCCGTTTTTATTTTGCGGGCAGATATCTTTGAGTTACAGTGTCTCCGGTGCGTAGACGCAACTTAGTTTGAGCCGTCTATGGTGCGAGAAGGATTTTGTTGATTTGGAGTCTGGCATAATGGTGTCACATGCACGTCGTCTGTCGGTTGTGGGCATCATTCTGGCAATGTTATCATTCTCAGCCGGTGATGGGAATGCCGGCGCAGCGATCACCCATCAGCCTCCATGGCAGCCCCCGCCAGAAAATGAGAATGTTATGATTTCCAATGGAGGCCTGTCGGTTGAATTTAATATCGCTTGGGGAGCGGTAGTCGTCGGAATTGCGGATAAGCACGTTGCCCATGAGCTCAACATAGTCGATTTTCACGATGTAGGCCGCGAGCTTCAGGTGGATGAATTCTTATCCCACAATGCGCCGGGTCGCCAGCCGCTGCTCATAAACCCGACACAGGCAGGGGCACTGGGCCATCAGGCCTTCGCCGGACATCCCCATGGAGTGGCCGTTCCGGAAACGGGAAGTCATGTCGTGCGGTGGAAAGCCACTCGGCATACCTTTTTTGCGGTTGTTCGGCCGCTGGATTACGACACCGGCAACCCGACTCACTGGGTGTACACGGAACAGGTACATATTGACCGTCATGGCGTCGCTCATTTCTACTATCGGTTCCAGCGGCACGGCCACCAAATATTTCGGATGAGTACCGAAATCCCGACTCTCTACAGCGATCGCACCGATGCCTTCATGTATCCGACGCTGATTCCGTATGGCCGAAATAAAAGGATGGGAAAATCTGCAGACGCTTGGCGGCGGCACGTTCGACTTGTTCAAGGGTCGCCGCGGTGGCCGGGACACAATATCATCTCAAAGGGATGGATTGCCAATATCGATACTGCGAATCGGATAGGAATTTTTTATACGACCCCGGTCGGTTTGCCGGAATCTTTCGGTTGTTTTCGAGGTGCCTCTGTCTCGGATCGAGCTCCCTTGGGAAAAAGTAACGTGGTGGGGAACCACCTGATCTGTCGCCCCAACGAAATTTACTCCATAAGGTTCTCCGTTGTGGTGGCCACGCCGCAAAATGGACCGGCGCTGATTTCCAGTCAAAAGCCCGCTGAATTGCGGATCAACGGCAAACTCTGGCATCCGATACAGCATTGATCCACGGTGCTTGATTGCTTCCATATGTGTGGCGGTCAAAGACGTACCCCAGAACGCAGATGACGTTATCGGAGTCGCCTCGCACACAGACAGGAGTCGATGGCCTCTTTGCTTTTGAAGTTTCGCGGTTCCCGCACTTTAGACGGTCTTAGAATCGCCGCAATAAGCTGGCCGCAAAACTTTTACATCGCCGCGATCACGGCCGCCGTCACATCGCTGCAACTCGCCTTGCCCCCCAGATCGCCCGTGAGCACCTTGGCCGAATTGAGCACCGTGGAACATCCCTTCTCAATTGCCGCGGCTTCCTGATTCAGGCCAAAGGTATAACGCAACATCATGGCAACGGTGAGGATGGTGCCGATCGGGTTGGCCTTATTCTGCCCGGCAATATCCGGCGCACTGCCGTGGATCGGCTCATAAAACGGTACGACCGACGGATCATCACCCAGACACGCGGAGGGCACCAGGCCGATCGATCCGCAGAGCATGCTCGCCTCATCGCTGAGAATATCGCCGAAGGTATTTTCCGTGACGATCACATCAAATTCGGTCGGGCGCCGCAGCAACTGCATCGATGCATTATCCACATACATGTGCTCGAGCTGAACATCCGGATAATTCGCGGCCATGGCCGTCGCCGTCTCACGCCATAACTGGCTCGTGGCGAGAATATTCGCCTTGTCCACGCTGGTAAGCCGCCGACGACGCTTTCGGGCGGTCTCAAACCCAACTTTTAATATCCGCACGATTTCCTTCTCACTGTACGCCATGGTGTCCACCGCCGCCCGGTTTGGCGCATCGCCGGAAATTCCCTGCGGTTTGCCGTAATACAATCCGCCGGTCAATTCGCGGATGATCATGATGTCAATCCCGGCCGCAATCAGATGCGCCTTGAGCGGGCAATGCTCAGCAAGTCCGGGCGGCAGCACCACGTGCCGTAGATTGGCGAATAATCCCTTACGCAATTCCAGCAGGGCGACACGTTCCGGCCGCTGCGCCTGCGGAAGAGTCTTATCCCGGTCTGGAAGCCCGACGGCTCCGAACAGAATAGCCTTGCTTCGGCGGCACACATCGCGGGTTGCTGCCGGAAGTGCGGTGCCATGCTTGTCGATGGCGGCCCAGCCGACATCCGCATAAGTCGCATGGATCTGATGACCACCCCCACGGGCAACATGCTCCAGCACCTTCATCGCCGCAGCGATGACTTCAACGCCGATGCCGTCTCCCGGTAAAACCGCAATATCAATTGTCATGACCCGTCTCCAACTAAAATTATCTTCAGCCGGTGCCGCCGTTACCCTCAACGGTTCGCCTCACCGAGGCGGTAAGGCTAATGCGTTTAATGTCCGGCGGCAACCCCTGATCGGTAAAGCCGCATAAGGCCTCGCCCTCGCGACCAGCGGCGGCGCCGATGCCGAGACCCCCTGCCGTGAAATGTCGGCCGCCGGTTTCGTCGCCGACCCGCCAAAAGGTAGTTGCGGTTGTTTAATACTGCACATGCAGGCCGATGCCGACATATTGAATGACGTTATTGTAAAACTCTCCAAATGGAGAGTGGCCATGATAATATTCAAACAGAATCTGCATAGTGGGGCTCGATATGGAACCATTGTCAAACTGAAACCCCGCCCGTGCGGAAATATCGGTGGAATAATGCGTTTGAGCCCAGTTTTTCAGATCAATGCCCGCCACCGGCGAAACGTACAGGCTGTGGAAGCGAGCAAAAGCCGGGCCGTGAAATTCGGCGCCATATTGAAAAATCTCCTTGCCAAGATCGTAGGGGTAGGTATCAAAAAAGTAACCGGCGCCGGCATACAGTCTGAACCAGCGGTGATAAAAGCTGTACGACACATATCCACCGAGTTGTTCGTAGGTAAAGACCGAAATACCCTGCGTACCCCCGAGGATATTGGCGATGTACCCGTCCCCCAGATGGGAACTCTGGTGAAAAAATCGGGTATAGAAAGACCAGTTTCGGTGTCTGAATGCGAAATATCCCCCCACCTGATAATCATTATTCTGCAGATCCACGTTCGGGGCATTGGTGTTGAAATAGGCGTAATCGGTCCCAAACATGCCTGTTTCCCATTGCCAGTGGCGGCCCAGATTTCCGCGATACAGCGGCACCGTTCCGCCGATCGCCACCTGCACCACCGCATTGAGATTCGCCGGGTGATACGGGGCATAATTGGCATAGGCCGCCGAGAATCCGGGCCACTTCGGGTCCGCCAGCAGAGGGGTAAATAATTGGCCCGGAGGTAGAAAGCCGGTCGGCATGCGGTAAAGATGGCGGCGGTGAAGCACATTGAATCCAAAGGCCCAGGGGGACTGCCGCAATTGTTTGGGGATCGGAACGCTCGCCGGAACTGACGGCGCCATACCGATGGGCGTGGGGGCCGTTGTGCTGGAAGTTGTCGGCGGTGTGACGATGGCCGGCGCCGCTGGAGATTGGGCAGCTGGCGCGGCGAAAATAACCTTCCGCACGCCCTTGATCCTGCTAAGTTGCCGGGCAATCGCCTGGCGATTGACGCCGGCGATATGTGGTGGCAGGCTTACGTAGATGATCCCATCACGAACTTTAATATCTGCGGCGGTTACATGATCAGCGTATTGAAGCTCTGCGGCGGCGTAGCCTGCAATATATGCATCCTGAGGCGAGGCCCATACCGCATGCCCGGCCGGCAGCAACATGAACAGAGCGACCACCATCCATCGCGATGATTTCATAACCATCCTCACAGAGAGACAACAATATGAGTTATTCCGTTAGTTCCGCGCCCTTATCCCGCGACAACGGCGAGATGGTGCGATGCGTTCGCCCTCGATGACGCCTCATCACCATGGCGTAGGCTTGGTTTTGGTTCGGGTGGCGGCGATACCGGCCTGCCGCCGGTGATATCGAGCATTCGCTGCAGGCTGACGCGCGACCAGTACCGGTCGTAATCATTAACGCGGATTTGATTCATAACCCGTCCTTGTGCAAGATGATCCAGCACATGCAGCAGGTGGGGAGGATCGATCCGATACATCGTGGTGCACAAACACTGACAATCGGAAAGGATGACGATCTGCTTGTCCGGATGCGATTTGGCCAGACGATTGACCATATGCACTTCCGTCCCCACGG
>JAJZNY010000401.1 GCA_021852245.1 Planctomycetota bacterium
TTTGGAGCGATGTGCCTGATTTGAAATTCCATATTTCCGACGCGGATCCGCCGCGAACGCCCGTCGCTCAGATACACGGGTTTGGCAGGTACCTGCGTGGATAAGCCGAAAATATTAGCGGCCATGGCGCCCGACGGTATCATGCGGCTGCCGGTGCGGCGGCCGATGGCCTGGGCGATCTGGTCGGCATCCGGCGCCTCAGGTATTGCGAGGCGGGCGTTGACCCTGGGGTAGTAGTAGAGGCCCCGCCCCAGGCGCTGAATATCACCAGAGCGGGCCAGTCGTGACAGCGCCTGATCGATGGCCGGCCGAGAGGCGATGCCAAGGAAATCCTTGGGAGTAAATACCCTGCCCCGACCGGCAGATCGAATTCGCCGCAGAACGCCGTCTTGCACACTGTCCATCATCGCCATAACGTCAGAAAATTGTATACATTTTTCTGACAGATTGCAACCGAGCGCATCGGCGAGTTTGCTTGCCACCATACCCCATGCCACCGCATTTCCATGACGGACATCGGTCGCGTGATCCGAACGCCGGGGAACGCACGCCCCGAGGACTGGATGTGCGGGGGGAGCGAGCCATTTACGCCGCGCGATGGCGGTCGAGTCGGCACGCGGTCGGGTGGAGGGGCCGTGGGCTTCCATAAATTCCTCTTGTGCGGCCTACCCGGGGACGCGCGGGGAGCTGCAGTTGGCACGCCTTGGCCGCCACCTTCGGCGGATTTACGACCCGGGTTTAGCGGTGGGAGGCGGGCCGGAGAGGACGAGGTCGCGGTTTTTCAGGCGTTCGACGCCAACCGCGTGCGTGCCATGCGGGTCGGTTTCCGCCCGACCGCATGGTGCACCTCCGCAGTTAAGCTGGGCCAAAGCGGTCCGACCTGTGTTGAAGGCTTTTATTCGGCCGGGCCCTCGCCACCGTGAAGCGCATTTATTTTTGGGGAAGGCTGGCTGGGAATTTTGGCATCCGCGCCGACCTTTCTCAGGCGGATAATCAGTTGTTTGGCCGCACGTTTCAAGAATCGCCAAAGGCGGATAAAGGCAAGAAACGCGATGGCTGCTATGGCGGCGATCAGGAGGATCACTGCAAGACCTGCAAATGGATGTTCCTGGATGGTTGCAATGGTGTGCACGGCTTTCATGACGGCGCCGCCGACACTTGAGACTATCGAGCCGACAACATGGACTATTCCACCAATCAACAGAGCAACCCCCCCGGCGGCCGCGAGGCCGCGGCGATTTTTCCACAGTGCGGCGACGGTTTTGTTGCCGCCCGCCGCAATACGGTCCAGCAACGCCGCCGGCTCCCCCTCCTTCGCGAGCTCACCATTTTCGATCATGTGATCGAGTTCCACTGCCTCCGGATTGCCAATCTTCGTCATTGCCTCGGCAGCCGGCAAGCCATCTTTGGCTATGGCATCCTCGGCAATGCCGGGTTCGAGGATCATGGCTTTGGCTGCGGGAGAACCGTAGGCCTCAAACAGTGCGAGTTGCTCGTGGGATTCAAATATGGACAGCGATTGCCTCCCGTAGGTGGCCATGATACGGAAGGCGTCAGGACGCAGGGCCGTCGGAACCTTGTCGAGTTCCTGCCCGGCATCGGGACCGATTTGTTGAAAAACCTCCGAGGTCTCGGCAAAGCCGTACTCACCTGTGCAGGTTTCTACCTCGGAGCGCAGGGCGTTCGGGCCGCCGATCTCAGCCGTCTCGGCAGGGAAATCATGTTCCACCTGTGTAAACAGTTCGCCAACGGCCTCGCCCGCAGCGGCTTCCTGGGCCGGGGCAAATCGAGCCCGGCAGAACAGCATAGCTGACGCCAGGGTCAAGATAAATAAAGATTTGCGGAACATAACATGCCTCCTGAACATAATCTCGTCCGTCAGGAATGTGACTCGACAGCGCGCACGAATTTACGTCTCATCTCCCGCTGCTGCGCCACCACCGATTTGAGTATCGTCAGCAAGCCCGGGTTCTTACCGTCGCCGTGGAGCGTTGCAGATTGCATTCTATCCAACGCCTCGTCGGCCGATTTCCCGGCCGGCGCGCTCGGATCGCTGAAGAGGTTGTATACCTCATTAAATCCGAAACCGACGATGCCCGCTGCCACCAATGAAATACCGGCCGTCTCGGGCGCGGCATCGGCGCCGACCTCCTCTGCGCCACCATCGACGGCGGTGTCTGTAGCTAAGCTGGTGGCGACCCTTGCCGAAAGCTTCTCGCCGATCCTCCCGGCAATACTTCCATCAATATTGCTTACAAGTGCCAGGTCGGCATTCTCCGCGCCGGAGGCCTGTATACGCTTGATCGACTGCTGCCACAACTTCCGCACGAGAAGTTTAGGTTCCGCATCTGTGTGCACATGGGCCTCGGCCGCATGGGCGACGAGATAGCCTGCCACAGCTACCCGCAGGCGATTGTTGGCAGCCGCCTCGCGTTCAGCGAATACCGCCGTGACATTGCGCAGTTCCTCCCGCATTTGCTGCCGCGTCATGACGTCGTCACGGAAATCCTCTGCAAGGAGGCTCTTGAGGTGCTGCCGCGAAGAGAATGGGAGTTTATCCCACACCACGTCGAACTGCGCGTGGATATCTGTCGCGTCATTCGCAAAATGGGGAACATTCTTTTTCTTGAGGCGCGAGAAAAATTCCACGATCTGGTTTTTTGCATCGGCCAAAGCCACATTGTCGGCGTGGTTTGCAGACCGCAGAATGGTGGGAGGTAGTTTCAGCCTACCCATTTCCGGATGCATGAACACGGCCACACAGATAACCACCAAGAGGCAAAAAAGAATTAACGCCAGGGCATTCCGGGGCATGCCGCGTATTTTCCCGGCCCGGCGTGCAATGGGGCCCCCGTCGGAGCGGCTTGGGCTATACACCGTCGGCAGATTGGGTTCGCCCTGCTCGCGGACGGCTGGAGAGAGGGGCTGGAAACTGTCCATCACAAATCCTCCAATAAAAAAGGCCGTGCTCAGAAGCGGATATCGTTCGCCTATAAAATCCCGGGTGATTATCCCATGGAATTGTACCGCTGCGGGGGCATTCCTGAAAGCTGTGGTCGGGCCAGTGGGGCCAGCGTGACCGAAATGTGAATTTTTCGTTTTCATACAGTTACGAAGAGCCCACAGTGGGAACGGCAGGACGGAAAGCCTGAAGCCGCAGGGCGTTTCAGGTTCGTGACGCGCCGACCGGGGTGCATATCGGCGGCCACCTCTGAAGCAGGCGACCCTGCCGGGCGCCATTGGTGGGTTTCACGAGCCGTGCTCTGGAGCACCCCAACTCAACGTTCTCACTTCGTGGGTAATTATTGCGTGACGGTGCAATAGAGGCCGAAAGGATCCGAGAAATTCCTGAAATCGGACGCAGAGAGCGAAAGACGGGCCAACGCCGAGATCGCTTCTCTTTTGACACCCTACCGCAGCAGGGGGAAAACTGCATCGCCATGATTTTGACATTTAGGTAAAGTATGACTAATACGTCATCTATGAGTCCGATGCAAAACAGGCCCAAGATCCCGCCGTTCGGGCCAGACGGTTTGTTGCCGCGTGGGGATTGGCAGTGGTATTCGTGACCGGCATGGCCATGAGTTGGAGTTTCCCTCTGCGTTTCGGCAATCGCGCCAAGATCGTAAACCGAGGGGAATCGTGAAAATCAACTATGGAGAACCATCATGATTCGCAACGAGGCTGAATACCGGGAGGCTGTGGCCCGCCTGGCCGACGAACAAAAACGCCTGGCTGATCATCGCTCGCGATTGAAGGCCGCCGGTCTCAAGGCCGAGGAAATCAAACGTGCGATCGATCCCATAGCGTCATTTCATCTTCAACTCAAAGAAGAAGTTGAGAGTTATGAGCGCCTGAAACGCGGCGAATTTGAAGAACTCGAAAATCTGCGCGGCCTTGGCCATTTGCTGATTGCCCTGCGCATTGCTCAGGGGATTTCACAGCGCGAGCTGGCGAAACGCCTCAAGGTGCACGAGTCGCAGGTGTCACGCGATGAGCGGAACGAATATTTCGGGATCACGCTCGACCGGGCCATGAAAATTCTCGATGCGCTCAATGTGCGGCTGCGAACCAGGGTGGAACTTGAACCGCAGCGTGGCGTCGCGGTGGCGTAGAAACCTCTGCCGCTCAGCGACGTTTTAGCACCAAAATTCTGCCCTGAAGCTGTGAATCTCTCAGTGCACTTTCACGGCACGCCGCGAGTCTCCACGAGCCGACAGTGCCTCAAATTGCCGCTTGCAGGCAGGGATTGGTGCCCGAAGGCCCTGCTAAGCTTTCCGGCAGATTAAATCCGTATGTAATTGGCCAACCTCGTGGCACAGTGTCCCACGCCAGCACCAACCGACACGCGCTTGTCCGCTGCGTCCGCCCGCAGTTAAAAAAACGCCCGATATCCGCTACAATTACATACTTGTTTCGGGCAATGTTGCCGCAGCGGAGAAGTTTCAGATGATTAAACGACGGAAAACCCGGCAGGTAAGGGTAGGAAATGTGCTCATCGGGGGCGATGCCCCGGTGGCTGTGCAGTCGATGACCAGCGGCTACACCCACGATATCGACGGATGCGTGCGGGAAATCAACAAACTGGCGGCGGCGGGGGCGGATATTGTCCGCGTGGCGGTGCCGGAGCGCAAGGACACCGAAGCGCTGAAGGAGATTCTCAAGCAGGTCACCGTGCCGATTGTGGCCGATGTGCATTTTCATTTTCAGCGGGCGCTGGAGGCCGTTGAGGCGGGGGTACAGAAAATACGCCTGAACCCGGGCAACATCAATGATCGTTCGCAGGTGGAAAAGGTGATTGATGCCTGCAAGGAGCGGGGCATTCCGATTCGCGTCGGCGTTAACGAAGGATCGATTGTTGAACGGAAAGACAAACAGCGGCGTCTGAAGGAACTTGGCGCCGTGTTCAGCGACAACCGGCACGGCCATCTGCTGGCGATCATGATCTCCAAGCTGGAAGAATACTTGGATATCTTCTACGAACGCAATTTTTACGATATCGTCATCTCGGCCAAATCGATCGATCCGCTGCTGGTGATCGATGCCTACACGGAAATATCGCGCCGATTTGATCATCCGCTGCATCTGGGCGTTACCCATGCGGGCCCGAAGGAAACCGGCACCATTCGCAGTGTGGTGCCGCTGGGAACGCTTCTGGCCAATGGGATCGGCGATACGATTCGTATCAGCTATGCCAACGATCCGATCTACGAAGTTCAGGACGG
>JAJZNY010000205.1 GCA_021852245.1 Planctomycetota bacterium
CTTCGGCCATGGTGCGGAAAAGCGACGCGATGCGGCCGTTCATTTCCGCCTCAAACTGCTTGATATCTTTTTGAAGCTGCTTTTTCTGCTCATCATTAAGCTGTCCGCGACGGGCGAAATGATGGGCGGCAATGACCACGCCTTCCGTACCGGCTGGCACTTCCAGGGAATCGTTCTTCACGTCCTCGCCGGCGCGGCCGAAAATGGCGTGCAGAAGCTTTTCCTCGGGCGAGAGCTCGGTTTTGCTCTTCGGCGAAACCTTGCCTACGAGAATATCTCCGGGCAGAACGTGTGTGCCGATGCGGACAATACCACGATCATCCAGATTCTTAAGGGCCTTTTCGCTCACATTCGGGATATCGCGCGTGAATTCTTCACGCCCCAGCTTGGTTTCACGCACTTCAACATCAAATTCTTCGATGTGTATCGACGTAAAAGTGTCGTTCTTGATCAGCCGCTCATTGACGACGATGGCGTCTTCAAAGTTGTATCCATCGTAGGTCATGAACGCGACAAGCACATTGCGTCCCAGTGCCAGTTCACCATTGCGGCATGCGGGGCCGTCGCCGATGATCTGGTCTTTTTTCACTTTCTGGCCGATCGAAACAATCGGTTTTTGCGTGAGACAGGTTTTATCATTGAGACCGGCGTTCTTCCGCAGACGATATTCATCGGAATTGTCGATCACAATCCGTGTGCTGTCGACATAGGTCACGGTTCCCGCCCGAGCAGCGCGAATCACCATGCCGCTGTTGAGCGGGACATGCTTTTCGAGCCCGGTACCGACGACCGGAGGTTCGGTGATCAACAGAGGAACCGCCTGCCGTTGCATGTTGGAACCCATCAAGGCGCGGTTGGCGTCGTCGTGCTCCAAGAACGGGATCAGGGCTGCCGAGACCGCAACCAACTGCTTCGGCGAAATGTCCACATAGTTGACTTCACTGCCGCGCACCTGCTGAAGATCGCCGTTCTGGCGGGCCAGAATCAAATCGGTGCGTACTTCATGCGTTTTCGGATTGACAACTTCGGGCGGCGCCAGAATTGCCTTCATTTCCTCATCGGCGCGAAGATACCGGACTTTACCGTTTACCTTTCCGTCTTCCACAACACGGTACGGCGTAATAAGAAATCCGTATTCATCAACACCTGCATATATGGAAAGCGATGCGATAAGACCGATGTTCGTACCTTCCGGCGTTTCAATCGGACAGATGCGACCATAGTGCGAAATATGCACATCACGCACTTCATAGCCAGCACGTTTGCGGTTCAAACCGCCCGGCCCAAGTGCGGAAAGACGACGCTCGTGCGTCAACTGCGCCAGCGGATTGGTTTGATCCACCACCTGCGAGAGTTCACTGCGGCCGAAGAAATATTCAATGGAGCTGCTGACACTTTTGGTGTTGACCAGTTCGACGATCTTGGTGATTTCCTCGGGAGCCTTGGTGGAGAGCCGATCGCTGACCGTCCGACGGAGTTTGAGGAAGCCCTTACGAAGTTCTTCCTGTGCCAGTTCATCAATGGTGCGGAGGCGTCGATTACCGAGGTGATCGATATCATCGACATACCCCTGCCCGGCACGGAGGTCGAGCATGTACTTGATCGACCCGACGACATCTTCTGACCGGAGGGTCATGACGTCTTCAGGGACATTCTGTTCGAATTTTCGGTTGATGCGGAAACGTCCGACGCGGCCAAGCCGGTAACGGTTGGTGTCGAAGAAACGCTCGTTGAAAAGGGACTTGGCTTTGTCATCGTTCGGCGGATTCCCAGGCCGCAGGCGGAGATAAATCTTTTTCAACGCGTCTTTATGGTTGATGGAATCATCTTTGGCAAGCGTATTGAGAATCAGCGGATCGCTGACTTTTTCGATTACTTCCAATTTCTTCAGGTTGCCGGCCTGTATCTTGGTAATCTTTTCACCGATCTGCGCGCCGGCTTTGAGGAGTTCCTCACCCGTCTCAGGATCGACAATGGCACCGACCGTGTAGTAATCTGCCTTCAGCTGCCCCACCGGGATTTGCCGCGTTTCATAGAACGCCCGGATGATGGCTTCATTTTCGGAATATTTTTCGTCCAGCGCCCGCAAAAATGATGTCGCGGGAATTTTGCATGTTTTGTCAATGCGGACTTCCAGCGTGTCCTTTTTCGTGACGACAATTTCAATCCAACTGCCGCGCTCGGGTATAACCCGGCACGCATGCAGCGGGCGGTCGCTCTCATCCGTCGAAACGAGGAAGTCCACACCCGGCGAACGATGCAGCTGCGAAACGATGACGCGTTCCGCTCCGTTGATAATGAACTCCCCACCACCGGTCATGATCGGAATGTCACCGAGGTAAATGCTCTCGTCGTGAATATCCGGCTTATCCTTCCGCACCAATCGAACCCGGATGCGAAACTGCATGCCGTAAGTGAGCCGCAGCGCCCTGCATTCGTCCATGGAATAGCGGGGACGGCCCAATTCATAGCTGACATATTCAAGGCGCAGGCTCTGATCGTTGGATTCAATCGGGAAGACTTCGCGAAGCAGAGCCTCGAGCCCTTCGTTTTTACGGGATTCCGGTTCCACGTCCTTCTGCAGAAATCGGTGGTAGGCCGCCGTCTGCACATCAATCAAATTTGGAATAGGAGCAGCATCGCCGCGTTTCGAATAATTACGCACCTGCGTGATACGCATCAGTCACCTCAGCCATCGTGTAAAGAAAAAAATCGTTTTCGAGCAGATCGCGGCTTCCAGCTCATTGAGTGCTGTAACATGGTGTTTTTATTACGCACATCCCGATGCGTACCACCGCACTCCGCGATATATCCAGCGTCACCTGCGGGTGAACGCCCTCATAAATGTTTCCATCGGTAGTGGGGAAAATAAAACGAATTTACGGTATACAATGCTTCCTGCCTGGTTCATCATAGACCCACTATGGTAGGCATTTGGAACGGAAAACGCAAGTGTCGAAAAACTTCGCCCGTTGACACCCCGAGGGGGCGAGCGGTATAGTACCCGTCCGCACTTCGCCAAACCACAGGGAAGTGCCCATTGCCGCGAGGCAATGGTATCTGTTTTCCGATGGCCACTTGGTGACGTCGGGATTCAGCCGCCGATTGGGCTGGAATTGGGGATCGATAGCTTTGAATCGATCCTGATCCTAAGTTTCATCAGGTGGAATGTGGGAGCCATAGTTGCCGGGTTTCCGGCGGCGAGATGTGTAACTGGCGGTCGAGCAGGTCATTCTCAATCGAGGATAAATGGGATGCGGAAACGCGAAATATCCCAGATTGCCTCGCAAATGACAGTTCCTTCCGCTAAGTTTCACCGGCGAGATACAGTTTTATGCAGCGAAGCCCGGTTTTGAACCGCCTGACGCTGGATCGTTAACACTGTTTTTTGCCCAACTCCCGCCGAATGCATCCTGCCGAACGCGTTCTGTTTCGGCGATGTCTTCCTGACAACTTTTTGGATGGTGTTTTTGCGCTTATTTGCGCACAACGTTTAGGAGTTACGAATCTATGGCCATCAGAATCCGCGGGAAACGCTATCAAGCTGCCGCCAAATTAGCCCCCACCGCCCCGGTGAGCATTGAAAAGGCAGTGCCGATCTTGAAGCAATTCAAGGCGGCCAAATTTGATGAATCGGTGAATCTGGTCATGCATCTCGGCATCGACGCCAAGCAGGCCGATCAGGCGGTTCGCGGATCGGTCAGCCTGCCTAAAGGCATCGGCAAGACCAAAAAAGTCATCGCATTTGTGCAAGGCGCCAATGTTGAAGCCGCCAAAGCCGCCGGCGCCATCGAGGCGGGTGCTGATGATCTGATTAAAAAAGTTTCGGACGGCTGGCTGGACTTTGATGTCGCCATTGCCACTCCGGATATGATGCCCAAGATTACCCGGCTTGGTAAAGTTCTCGGCCCGCAGGGGAAAATGCCCAGCCCGAAAGCCGGTACGGTCACCAGTGATGTGGCAACCGCAGTTCGGGAATACACGGCAGGAAAGATTGAATTTCGGAATGACGCCGGCGGGAACATCCATGCCGCTGTCGGGAAACTCAGCTTCCCCGAAGCCGACCTGATCGCCAACATCCATGCTTTTGTAGAAAATGTGCGGCGGCTCAAGCCCGCGACGGCCAAAGGCGTCTACATCAAGAAGGTCACGGTTCACAGCACTATGAGCCCCGGCGTGCAGATTGACGTCGGCCATCTGGACGCTGCAACCGAGGCCAACTGACACGAATGTAAAATTGGAAGCCGTCGCCTTTACTGAACGACTTTTTCTGAAGGAACCCATATGAGCAAACGAGTTAAAAATCTGGTGGCCAAGGAATTGGAAAAACGCCTTCACGGTGCGGACAGCGTGGTGGTGGTGGATTATGTCGGCATCAGCGCCAATGATGCCAACAAGCTCCGCAGCGGACTGCGCCAGAAAAAAGTCCGGATGACCGTCGTGCCGAACAGCCAGGCCAAACGGGCACTTAAGACCGCTGGCATGCAGACGGCAGATTCCCTGTTCGTCGGCACCAATGCGTTGGTATACGGCGGCGAATCGATTGTCGATCTGGTCAAGGAACTGGTTAACTCCAAGAAAGAAATTGAAAAACTGGTCATTAAAGGCTCGGTCGTTGAAGGGCAGTTTCTTGATGCCCCGGCCACCGAAGCGCTGGCCAAGATGCCAAACAAACGCGAACTCCAGGGCATGATTGTCGGACAGATTCTCGGCCCGGGCCGCAAACTCGCTGGCCAGATTGCCGGCCCCGGATCCAATATCGGCGGTATTATCAAGGCCGTTATTGAAAAACGGGAAAAGGAAACACCCGCAGCCGCCTGATGGCGCGGGAGAATTGATGTTTTTTTTAGGTTGCTTAATGTTTTGTTTTGAACGGTTGGAGCCTGCCGCGAGCAGTTAAAACGGGGCGCGTCGCCCCGGCTGTAATCGTCGAACATGTAAAGGAAAGGTGTTTTACCATGGCAGAATTTGCTGCTGAAATCACGGAACTTGGCGATAAGATCGTCGCTCTCTCGCTGCTGCAGGCGCGGCAGCTCAGCGAGTATCTCAAGGAGAAGCACGGCATCGAAGCCGCCGCAGGCGGAGCCGTCATGATGGCCGCACCGGCGGGCGGTGGCGCCGCAGCGGGCGGCGAGGCGAAGGCTGAAGAGCAGACCACGTTTGATGTGGTGCTCAAGGCGGCCGGCGAGAAGACCATTCAGGTCATTAA
>JAJZNY010000468.1 GCA_021852245.1 Planctomycetota bacterium
GCCATGCCTGCGACCGCCGATCATACGCCAATATATGATTCACATCGGCCAGCGCATGATGCATCCGCCCACCGCTGATGTCGAGTCGGTAATCCTGCGCCCAGGCCATCGTGTCCCAGGGGAGTCGTCCGGTCACCATCGGCGTAATCACACCCAACGCCACCGCCAACGAGGCGGCCGCAAGCCCGCCGCCCCACGCGCGTGCCGCAATGGTCCCCCGTCGATCTATCCCGCCGCCGTCGGTATTGCCGCCCTCTCCCGCGGGAATCGGAGAATCCTGCGGCTGGGCGATCGCCAATACCGCCCAGAACAGCATCGCAACGCTGCCGGTGACCAGCGCCAGATTGATCTGATCGTAGAGCAGCATTCCGCCCGCTCCGATGGCCAATGCGATTTCAATCTTTCGCCGATATTCCGGCGTCATACAGGAGAGAAGTTGGCACACCACCGCCAGAGCGATGATCGCAATGGCCGCATAGAGAATCGACAGTTCCAGAATATACGGTATCGCCTTGCCCGCCCCCACCATCCGGTTCAGATCATCGCACATCCACCAGACGGCAACAAAACCGACAATCGCCAGAATCGGCGGCGTACGACTGCTCGCCTGTTCCCTGGTTGGCGGACGGAAGATCAGATAAAATGCCAATCCCAGCAGCAATGTGAAAATAATAGCCGCCGGCAAGCCCAGTTCCGATGCAATGCGTACCAGCACGTTATGCGGATCTTTCACATCCTCCGGCGCACTGGGCCACTTGTACCGCGTGTAGTAATAGCCGAAATTATTAAGTCCCACGCCGTGCCAGATATGATGAATGATGATCCCCGCGGCGCCGTTCCAATATTGCCACCGAAACAGGAGGTCTTTCGTCGGCAGGCCGTGAAGCAAAATTCCGCAGGCGATCAGCGCCGCCGCTCCCGCCGCCGCGATGATCACCAACAGCGCGAAAAGCCGATAGCGCAGCCGTGCGATCTGCGGTGAGAGTGCCAAACCGACCACCATGGCGCTGATGCACAATCCCGTTGCCGCTATCGAGCCTTTGCTGCGCGTAAAGTACAACACCAGCCCCAACCCAACAAGCACCAGTGCACTCCACACGCACCCGATGATGATGGTGGTCTGAGTCGCATCCGCCGCCGGTTGCCGTTCGCCGCGATGCCGGGATGCTTTGCGCGTTTCAATCCGGTCTGCCGCCGGTTTCCGCCACCACCCCCATGCGAGTGAAAGCATCAGGCTCAGCAAAACCAGCGGAATCAGCGCCTCGCCAAACTGGTCATTATCCGACCCGAACCCCGTAACCTCCCGGCTCTTGAGGCGCGAGATAAAAAGCCGTACTGCCGAACTGCCCGGCCGGATGCCGATATTCGCCAGCCAGCGGTTCGGATGGCGGGTGAACTGTGTCACCGTCTGCGGTATTTCAACGTAATGCTGATAGAGCCCCTTGAACGCCAGCACCGCCGCGAGAGATGCCAGCACACTGATGGCCAGCGCCCGGCGGTTGGGTGTGGTGCACAGCAGGGCAATCGTCCAGCCGGCAAACAGATTCATGGAAAAATCACAGGCCCCCACCAGCGCCGCAAAATGGTTGGCGGCCGGGATTGAATCAGCAAATGCCAATGCCGACAGGGCGGTTATCCCGGAGAGCGACGCCCACTGCCACCAGCGCCGCGGCGTTTCCACCAGCAGCCCGATCCCCGCACACAGCAGCACCATCGCCGCCGCACAGGTCACTTCCACCGACGGCGGCAGGCCGGAGAGCTGTGTCGAAAGCGTACCGATAAAGCCGTCATCAATCCCCTCGTTGAGGGTCATTCGGCAGCAGAGCACCAGCAGAAGCACCAGCAGGGCGGCGCGGGCCAGATGAGTTCGCGTTGACGTGTTCATTGGGTATGTTCTCCCACCCGCTCCAGCACGGCGATGATGATCAGAATCGCCAGCGTCTGCAGACCCACGAGAATCGCAGCCGTGCTGCTGACCAGCGCCAGCAGGGGGGCGGAGAGTCCGCACGCCAGCGAGGCGGCATAGATCACCATGACAGCCCCCTTTTTGCTGAACCCGTGCCGCGTAAGCCGATGTGAAAAATGGTTGGTGTCCCCCTGCATCGGGCTGCGCCCCCGCCGCAGCCGCACAATCGATACCACCAGCAGATCATAAATCGGGATCGCGGTGACAATCAGCGGCATCAGCAGCGTGTACCACCGCCCCTGGCCGGAGTAAAACGTGGTGCGGATGGTCAGCGCCCCGAGAAAAAAACCCAGCACCATGCTTCCCCCGTCCCCCATGAAGATGCTCGCCGGTGGAAAGTTAAACACCAGAAACCCGCCCGCCGCACCGATATACAGCAGCAGCAGGCCCGCAATAAAAAATTGATGGTGGATCAGGGCGGCCACCAAAAACATCGCGGCGCAGATGATCGCCACGCCCGCCGAGAGCCCGTCCATGTTGTCCATGAAGTTAAAGGCATTGGTCAGCAGAACAATCCACAGCATGCTGATCAGAGCCGAGAGCCAGAATCCGCCGGGCACCATCTGATCCAGCATCGTCAGAATGCGAAATCCGCCCGGTTCAACCATCTCCCCCAACCCCACCAGCAGCCCCGCACAAAATAACTGCCCCAGCAGTTTCGGCACCGCCGAAAGCGTCAGCTTGTCATCCAGAAGCCCCAGCAGATGGATCCCCAGCGTCGCAAAAAACAGGATCAGCATCAGCGGCCGATCAAAGAGCACGCCGGGGATATATTTAATAATCGACGCCGGCAGCATATGCCGCACCCCAGGCGCCTGCAGGAGAAACGTGCCCGCATAGCCAACGATCATCGGCAGGCCGATGGCCCAGAAAATGGCGATTCCGCCGCTGCGGGCGATCGGCGTATCATGCACTTTCCGGTGGCCGGGCATGTCAATCAGGCCCAGTCGGCCGGACATCCGTCGCACCAGCGCTGTGCCGATGAGGCTCAGCGCAAAGGCCGCCGTCAGAACCAGTGCGCCGATCTCAATCAATTCAGCTTCCCTTCATTTCATGCGGCTCCGCCGCCGGGCTGTCCAACTTTTCGGTATTGGGTATCGCCATGGTCCGCTGCAGCTGGCGGAAATAATACTGCCGGCTCTGCGTGAAGAATTGAATCGCGGTGGGGGTCTTGTGGTCTGCATACGTCCACGACGAAAATCCCCATCCCGCCGCCGTCCAGTGCAGCGTCACCTCCGCGTAAATCCCCTGCTCCAGGTAAATGCGGTGGCCGTGATCCTTGGTCGATGCCAGCACCACCTTGCTGCGGGTGACATACCCCGGATCAATATTCACCGGTCGCGGCACGCCGGAACCCAATTGCCGGGCCAGCAGAATTTCAGACATATTCGTTTCCAGCTTGCACCGGGCGAGTTGATCCGGCGCAAAGAGCGTGCTGAAACGCACCCATTGCCGCAGCAGTTTAGGCCCCATCTCGGGTGTGTAATATTCGGTAAAGTTAAACTCAATCGGCTCGGTCGCATGATGGATCGGTCCGTACCATTGAGAAAGTTCATGGCGGGCGGCGGCAAGCTGATCGGTGCTGCCGGCAAGTAACCCGCAGAATCTCAAGACCGGTAAGTGGGGGCCGGGAATCGCCATGCAAAAACCCCAGATAAGCCAATATCTATAGCCAACCGGACGCGGTCGACATTCGCGGCAAGTCATGGTTCCCGCGTCAGCCGAGTGGCAAACTACCGCCCGATCATGCTTTACGGAATCCGTTGCCCGTCGAGCCGCAAGTTTGGGAGTTTAATCGGATATGCACTGCAGTTCAAAAAACGTACAACGGCCCACGGTGTGGCCATCGGAATTAAGGGGTAAACATCCGCCGAATCCAGCAATATCACTTATTCCTATTTACGAATATATGGGGCGGGTCCTGAATTCATCCCCCGTTTTGACGAAATATCGATCAAAAACAGAATGTTTCCGTAAATGATACATATCTCTCTAGAAGATAATCTACATTCTGCAACTATTCTCAATAACAATCGTTTGACACATTGGAAGCTTCGCAGATCAGCCTATGCAGGCTGGCGGGCTTCAAAAAAGGGTACGCGATTGTCGCCACGCCCATCCAATTTTTTGGAGGTTACCATGAACGCTCTCTTGTCCACCATCGCAGCCAAAACCACCGGCTACAAAATGCTCCTTGCCGGGGCGGTAGCCGCATCCGCGTTGGCCATCGGATCAACCGCCCACGCCGCTATCCGTGTGGGATTCGGTTTCAATTTTGGCCTGCCCGTTGTGGTGTCCGCCCCGGTTTATGCTCCACCACCGGTCTATTACCAGCCGGCACCAGTCTATGCACCCGCCCCGGCCTGCCCTCAGCCCGCCTATACGGCCCCGGTTTACGCGCCGCCCGTTTACACCCCAGCACCCGTTTACACGGCCCCCGCGTATTGCCCGCCGCCGGCGCCCGTGTTTCGCCCGGCCTATCAGCCGATCTTCCGGCCCATTTATCGGCCTGTGTTCAGACCGGCTTTTCACCCCATCTTCCACCCGTTCTTTCGTGGCGGATGGCATGGCAACCGGTGGAACGGTGATCGCGGCTTCAATCAATGGCACGGCGGCAGGGGCGGCCAGCATTGGGGCGATCGGGACGGTGGCCATGGATTCCGCGGCGGCTGGAGACACCACTGATCACCACCCCATTCCGCAGCGATAATTAAACCGGGCACGGACGCCCAAAATCCGGACGAGGATGCAAACCATCCTCGTCCCCTTTTTTATTCCCGTTACCATCCCGGCCGACGCTCTCAGGCCAAACCTCCAGCCCCAAAATCCCGCCATTTTTTCATCCACCCGTGCGCCCACTTGCCGCCAAGCTCAAAGTTCCTATTATCGTCTGCTGGTTTCTGGGCGCCGGATTCCTTCGTAGAGAGGTGGTTGTTCCTACATGCAGCGATACGTTACTCCCATTGTCCTTGCCGTCGTCCTGATTGCCACCATCATCATCGCCATTCAGGCCCACCAGAAAGTCGCCCATGAAATGACGCGGCAAAAGCACATCGATGCCTTCGATTCCTACATGAAAGTGGTACCCAAATTCATCCACGACCATAAACCGTATCGATCCGCCCGTTTCCCGCTCCCCCCGTTTGCCATGCTTTTTGTCGCACCTTTCACGCTTCTTTCGCGCCCCGACGCTCAAGCCGCCTGGGTTCTCTGCAAACCCCTCTTTTTTATTCCGAAAG
>JAJZNY010000019.1 GCA_021852245.1 Planctomycetota bacterium
AACTTTATGATCTTCAAAATGATCCCCACGAGCGCGTCAATGTCTACAACAAGGCGCAGCATGCGGAATTAATCAAAGACCTGAGCCGAAAAATAAATGCCTTCTTCAAGGTCTACACGGTGCCGGGAAATTCCGGCCTCGAACTTGAAAAGCAGCCCATTCCCAACCCGCAGGCTCCATGGATACGCATGGCTCGCCGCGATACGCAGTGGATTGTGCGGGATTATTAATACCGCACGGTTGTGTCGGATGACGCTGGATCGGGCACCTGCGCCGTGCGGACGAGCGCCCGATCCGATTCTCTCCGAACAGCCGACGCTTGCACGGCGCCCGGCGCAGAGCGTTATTCCCCGCAGATTGCAACCTTGACCTCAAAGAGATTCCCTCCGGACGGGCTCTGATGACGGGCGGCTGGATGAACAATGGATAGTTACGCGGTCGTCCGGTTTTTCTCCGCCTCTTTACGCATCAGCTTTCGCATATCACGCGGAGTATTCCGGTAAAAAGTGTGAAACGATGTGCTGAACTGTCGCGGCGAACTGTATCCCGTCACTTCCGAAATCTGCGCAATGGGCATATCGGAATCCGAAAGCAGGTTGCGGGCTTTTTCCATCTGCACCCGCTGAATCTCCGTCGCCGGACTTCGGCTGATCGCCGCCGCAAAGTGCCGCTCCAGGGTCGGCCGGGAAACCCCCAGCTGTTTGGAAAGCCATTTCACGGATACCCCTTTCGAAAGATTTTGCTGAATCAGTGCCAATCCCTGCCGTACCAGCGTATCATCAACGCCGAAAATATCGGAGGATAATCGCGTGACCACCCGCAGCGGCGGGATCAGCAACTGAGTTGTCTTCACCTTTCGCCTGCGCATAAGCTGATACAGCATGTCCATCCCTCGAAATCCAATGGTGTGGGTATCCAATGCAATGCTGGAAAGGTGCGGCCGTCGAAGTTGTCCGTATAAATCATCGTTGTCGGTGCCGAGAATCGCGAGCGACTCCGGAACCTTGATCTTCAATCGATGGCACGCCTCCACCAGATAAATACCCAGAAGATCGTCACCTGCATAGATCGCTGCAGGTGGCACCAGCTTTTTCAACCAGCGAACCGCTGTGCTCGGATACACGCCGGCCCGATCCTCCGCTTCTCCCTCACCCTTGAAAAAATAATGGGCGGTCAAACCCCTCTCGGAAGCCCTTGCCAAAAAGCCGTCCCGCCGTGCATCCGACCAATAGCGATTCTCCATCCCGTAATAAGTGAGCCGACGAAATCCCCGATCGATGAAATAATCCGCTGCCAATCGACCTACCGCAAAATCATCCGCCACGACACGCGGCAGGCTTGATACCGGAACCTCTGCGGACACATCGATTGCAGGGATACCCTTCTCGGCAATTAATCTCGGCAGTTCCCAGGACGGGGGGCTTCCCGCCGTGATGACGCCATGGATATGACCCCGAATCAGAAGTGGAAAATCCGCAATCTCAAAATTGTCCGGAAAAAACACCCGAATCTCCGGATGCCTTGATGCATAATCGGCAGCGCCCCTCAGCACATCTCGGTTGTACGCGACGGCCAAGTTTCCCAGAAAAAGCACCCGTTTGTTTTTTTTCACGTCCGCCTTACCCCCAATTTGCAATTCTGCAAACAGTATAGCATCATCATGATAAAAGTTCAGAAGTTATTTTTCACATTTTTACCTTTTTGTTCTGTGGGCGGGCCATTAAACTCTGATGCGTCCCGGCGGGGGTGACTCTCGGGTGTCCAGGGGGCAACTTCAGGCTTCGGCTTGGCCCCCGGCTTCATGATGAATTGGGTGACACCTTGAAGTTGAATATATGCCCTGGCCGACCCCCAACGTAGTTCTTCCACCGCATAGGCAGCCGGCCTTTTGCCGGTGAAATCGCGGAAGAATACCAATGGATTTGGATTGATAAAATCCAATTAAACTCTTATGAGGATGAAAAATATGCGGCGTCAACGTCTGGCCCTGAAAGCAGTCATCACAGTTGCGGCTTTGGCTTTAACCTCTCCAGTTGCCGGGGCCCACAGTCCGAAGAAGGGGATCGGCATCTTATTCCGTCCCGATCCTTCACTCACCGTCGCGATACTCAAGAAGCTTAACGTGCATTGGTTCTACACTTGGGGAAATCTGCGTCCGGCCGCCGCCCCGGTCAAGCTCCCGTTTGTTCCGATGATCTGGGGCTGTTATCCCAAGCAGCTCCCGTCCGCCATTCAAGGGTTGGTCAAGTATCGCCGGACCGGCATCGCCTCGGCCATGCTCGGTTTTAATGAGCCGGATAATCACCGGCAATCCAACGTTCCCGTTACCAAAGCACTCAGCGCCTGGCCGAAGTTGGAAGCGGCAGGTCTCCCCCTGGGCAGCCCCGCCTGCGTCAACGACCTCGATAAATGGATGCGGACATTTATGCGAGTTGCGGATCACCGCCATTACCGGGTGAACTTCGTCTGCGTTCACTGGTATGGTGCTCCGAATCCGAAGGGATTTCTGAAGATGCTCGCGCGGGTTCATCATCTTTATCATCGCCCGATCTGGGTAACCGAATTTGCCGTCAGTGACTGGAGCATCAAAAAGAATCATGGGATTAATAAATATTCCCCACATATGATTGCACGCTTCATGCGGGTTGTATTGCCCGCACTGAATCATCTCTCATACGTGCAGCGATACGCCTGGTTCCCTGCTCCGCTTTCAGATAAAACACCGACTGGTAATTCAGCGCTTTACCATAAAAACGGGAAGTTGACCCTTCTTGGGAGAATTTACTCCGCTGATTGATGCGTCTTTCTCAAGTCAATCTCCGCAATCAGAATTAACCTGATGAGCGGGGGGCATCAGGGTGCAGTTTTTAAATATCAACGGCTGCAATGGAAAATAATGCCTGTGCAGCGTTTTCGGGCCGGTAGTGAACCGCCAATGCGGCTCTCGCCCGGCGCTCAGACCGTTAACTTTGCGCTAAGAATTGGTAAAGGCAAAAATTTTTCAACTTTTCGCTTGCGTTTTTTTTTTTTTGAGTAGTATACTCCCATAATAGTGACGGTTCAGCATGTTCTGGGGGCCGTCCTGGGGTGCGTTTGAAAGTTCGGACTCTCTGCCGCGTTGGCTTGGCCATTGGCTTCACCGTCAGTGGTGATGGCGTGAGCGGCTGGTGCAAGCGGCAACCGAGCCCGCAATGTTGTGAGGTTGTCCGTGGGTGACACTCAGCACAGCTTGCGAATCGCGCGACGGTCGGGGCGACTCCCTCGGCGAGTGCCTCTGCGATTCCCGGCTCGGGCCGGTGGGCGGCTCCGCCCGGCGGCCATTGC
This sequence comes from Planctomycetota bacterium, assembly GCA_021852245.1. Next base: position 3,325 of record JAJZNY010000019.1, read on the forward strand.
AGCAGCCACCCTGATGATCGTCGCAGTTCTCAGCCTCACCAGCCTCTTTTCCTCCCCCGCACTTGCTGGCCCAGCCAAAGCAAAAGCTAAATTGAAAATACCGCATGTGCCCTTGGCTCAGGTGCCTTGGCAAAGGCATTTCAGTCATCCCACACCGATCTTTATTCCGCTCATGAGTCTTCCGTGGGCTGACTGCCATGTGCTGGCCCTGCATATCCCCCATGCCGGGATCAACAATCGGCATAAAAGGTCGGATCCCGATGGCCATTTCATCATGGCCATGTGTCAGGACAGACAGGGGAACCTGTGGCTGGCCACCGAAGGGGCGGGGGTGTATCGGTATGATCCGTCAGCAGCCAAAGGCCAGCGCTGGACACAATTCACCAAACAAAGCACCCATGGGGGACTGGAGAACAACTGCATCTACGCCATCGCCTGTGATAGCCAGGATCGCATCTGGGTAGGTGAATTGAATCATGGGATCAGTGTTTTCAATGGCCGGCGGTGGCAGGATTATGACATCGTGCAGAATCCGCAGCATCATGTGCTGGCCGGTCCATTGGGAAACCATGTCTATGCAATGAAGTTTGATCGGTACACCGACCAGATGTGGATCTGCACAGAGAATGGGATATCGGTATACCAATGTCGTGATATAGCCGCCGGCTTGCCGGCGGTGAAATCGGCGCATCCAATTTCAACCCACCATTGGCATTACATCACACAGGCGAATGGTTTGCCGATGAATCCGGATTCCATCGCCTTCGGCAACGACGGCACCATCCTCGTCGGCACGCAGTGCGGGGGTTTGGCGATAGGTACGCCAACGCAGGGGAGCCAATCAGACGATGCCTTGGGATGGAATTATTATCGGTGGACGGTGATCAAAGGGCCGTGGCACATGCCACTGACGGCAACGGGCAACGGCTTGCCGGGGAATTTGGTTAATTCGGTCACCACCATGTGGGCCAATCACCTTGCGGTCGCAACGGACGAAGGCATTGCACTGGGGAGTATTAGCCGCCGTGGAACGGCGAATTATCCCGTCGCAGCAACGCTGAATTTGGAATTTCAGCATGGGCAGAATTTTGTGGCCAAGGTGCACGGGTTGTGGCATCCGCCGGTGCATTGGCAGGCACCCTCCGGGCAAGTGCTGGAAACATTGCCGACGGAAGACCACACCACCGCCGTGGCGTGGGAGCCGGAAAAAGCCGCAGGCGGCAAAGCGGGCTATCTGTGGCTGGGGCATTGGCGGACGGGATTGGATGTCTGGCAGTATGACGCAGAGGGAAAAGTTATCGAGCGTTGGCACATTCACGAGCCGCAGGTGGGCAATTACATTCAATCACTGCAGCCGCTCAAGGGCGGAGCGATGGCGGTGGGGTGCTACGGCAAAGGCGCTGAGATCATCACCTTGCCGGGCCAGGGCAAAGATGCGTGGCGAGACGCCACAAAAATATCGGCCCAACTCGCCGCCGCGCCGGAACCGCAGGGTGCAAGGCCACCGAGTGAGCGCGAGCTTAATGCCATGGCGGCTGCGATTCGTAAAGAATTATTGGAATCGAAAGGCAGAAAGCAGCCGCGGATTGTGCCGCTGCCGGATGATTGGCGAACCGAGGGGAATTGGCTGGGGAGATACGGGAAATATTGGATGTGCCTGTTCGGTGCGGACCAGCCCCTCCAATTATTTTGGGGTCCGATGCCGGGGTCCCTCCGGTTGATTGATCTCATGGGGCCGCACCATCGGCCGGGCGATACGATCCGCACTTGGAAGCAGGGGGGATTCTTCACACAAAACCCCCGGGCCTTGCAGCTGCCGCCGGTTTACTGCCAGATCGATCATTACCTCCATCCGCGTCGGTGC
>JAJZNY010000374.1:0-883 GCA_021852245.1 Planctomycetota bacterium
CCGATCTGGCAGGATTTATTATGAAACGCTGCCACCGGGCATTCTGATCCGGCAGATGAAAGCGGGCGGGACGATTACGATCGGTAATATGACTTGGACGGTCAAGCCGGATGTTTTTGCCGCCGGGAAGCTCAAGGTGCGGGGGCTTATGGCCAAAGGGCTCGTGAGCGGGCCGGTGGTAAGTTATGCGACCAATGATCTGGCGATCATGATTCCGGCGACTAATCCGGCGCATATCCATTCACTTAAAGACCTGGGCCGTGCAGGCGTTACGCTGTCGATGCCTAATCCCGCGTGGGAGGGCGTGGCGCGGCAGATCATTCTTTCGCTTAAGAAAGCAGGTGGAACGGCGCTGGCGAACATGGTTTACAAGACCAAGGTTCGCAACGACGAGACGATTCTCACGCATATTCATCACCGTCAGACGCCGCTGTATCTGATGCAGGGGCTGGCCGATGCGGGGGTAACGTGGAAATCGGAGGCGATCTTTCAGGAGCAGATCGGACATCCGATCTCGTACGTGCGGATCCCGGCGGCGGACAATACCACGGCGGTATACGCCGGTGCCGTGGTAAAAGGAGCCCCGCACAAAAAGGCGGCCATGGAATGGCTTGCATTCCTGCGTTCGGGTACGGCTCAAAAAATATTTCACCACTATGGATTCAAGTCCATCGCGGGAGATCCGCCAGCTGGCGGGCATGATCCTGCGGGAGCTATTGGACCAAGTGCTGATTCGGCCGCCGGCCCCGGCGCGCCGTGGGGTGTGGTGAAGTATGCCGGAGGACGTGTGGTGGCGTTTACGCCTCCGCCGGCATCGGCGATTCCGAAGAATAAATTCGGCCGCATGGTTCTGCTGGGCAAAGAAATATTTGATAATACGCCC
>JAJZNY010000374.1:893-5178 GCA_021852245.1 Planctomycetota bacterium
CGCCCAAATATGCAGGTCAATACATCGGGGATGGATTAAGTTGCGAGAACTGCCATCTGGCGAGCGGTACAGCAGCTTATAGTGCACCGATGTGGGGGGCGTATCCGGCGTATCCACGGTACCAGGGGAAGGTGCATGCGGTGGTGACGATGACGCGGCGCATACAGGAATGTTTTGAATTCAGTGAAAACAGCCACCATCTCCCCCCCACCACCGGAAAAGTGATTGTGGCCCTGACCGCGTACAGCGCGTGGCTGGCGCGGGGTGCACCGACAGGCGCGGAATTGCCCGGGCGGGGATACAAGGCACTCAAATTGCCGCCGCTTACGCCGAGTATTGCGCGGGGCCGAAAAGATTTCGTGGTTAATTGTGAAATGTGTCATGGGGCGCACGGGCAGGGAATGATGATCGGGCATCATTATCAGTTCCCGCCGCTTTGGGGTCCGCATTCCTACAACGCAGGTGCGGGGATGCACAAGGTAAAACTGGCGGCGGAATTCATTCAGGTCAACATGCCGCTGGGACGCGGTGGAACGCTGACCGATCAGCAGGCGTGGGATCTGGCGGCCTATATTGACAGCCATAAGCGCCCGCCGAATCCGATGAAGAAATAATCATCATGCCGTGGGACTTGTTGGCTTGGACTCCCGCGATAGGGTATCAGAACCGGGGGTGGATATGGGGTCGCCGGTGGCCGGATCGGACGCATCCCGCGCCGGCGGATTCATGACTACGCGGGTGCCGGCGAGAAGATCGTGCAACGCCCGCCGTTGGGAGAAATCGGCGAACATGAAGAGGATATCCAGCGGCGGATACAAAAATGCAGTAAACAAACAGGCCGCGCCCAGGATCGGAAAAGCAATCGAAACGCATGTCAATACGAGAAGCAGCAGCGGAAGCGCGTAAAATACGCTCCGAATCAATCCGCGCCGCATGCTGAGCGGATCTCCGTTGCGGGTAATGACTTTGATGCCGGCAACTTTTTTGCCCCAGGTCTGGCCCGCCCGCCCGATTTGAAAACCGAAATAGGCGACCACCAGGAGAAAGAGGGCGAGGGTGATCACGCAAAAAAATACGAAATCATGGCCGAAGACATCCAGAACAATCCATGTGAAAATGATGATCAGCAGAGGTGCCCAGTCAAGGGAAAACGCGCCAAATCTGCGACCGATGGTGGCGGTGATCCATTCCGGTTCGATATCCTCGCCACTGAGGAGGCGATCAAGAAGTATTTGCTTTCCCTTTTCACCGACCCACTTTCCCCGGAAGCGAATCAGTTCACCGGAGGGAAGCTGCTCGCCAGTGATTTCGCAGCGGTGCAACGGCGGTAACGGAGTTGTGGGCGATTTATCTTCCGACATGCCGGGAATTTAACCGCAGGACCTCATTTCCGGCAAAATGCGTCAGATCGGGTAATTTGCGAACTAAACGCATGAAGGGCCGCTTCATCCGGGCTGGATTTATTGATCTTCAAAATCTTCCGGTTCATTCTCATCATCGGGATCATCGTCGTCGCCCGGTTCATCGTCAGACATGGGTTCGGCCACCGAACGAGTTCCGGCAAGTAAGTCGTGAAACGCCCGCCGCTGTGAGGAATCCAATAAAATGCAGACGAGATTCACGGGCAGAAAAAGGAGCAAGCCGGTTACCCAAACAACCGAGAGCCGGGCAAGGGGTAAAATGGTGTGCCCCGCCAGGATCAGGTATATGAACAGAAGTGGCAGAAAATAGAGTGCCGTGCGAATGACACCGCGCATCGCGCCGGGTGGTTCACCGAAGCGTGAGACGATTGTGATACCGGCCACGCGTGCGCTCCATGTCTGACCGGTGCGACCGATTTGATAACCAAATGCCACTGTAAAAATCAGAAATTCGATCAGTGGCACGAGTGTAAGGGGCAGACAGTAGGCGCCCATGGTCGCCAGCGCGAAAAGAGCCGCCCAGTCAAAGCAGAACGCCTTGGCACGCTGAAACATTTTGGGCGCGAACAGTTCCGGGCCCGGCCCTTCCCCGCTCCGGAGCCGCTCCAGCAGAATCTGCTTCCCTTTTTCGCTGACCCATTTACCTTGAAATTTCACCAGAGAATCGACGGGCAGAATTTCGCCGGTGACGTCGCATCGACGATAATTTGTGGATAGCAGATTATCCCGACTCATGGAAATCTCCACGGGCATTCACGGAAGGTCTATTTCAACTTTAACCGAAACGCGATTACTTCGGCAACAGGATCACTTTCGTGCCTGCAAGGCGGTCGTGCAGGGCCCGCTTCAGCCGGCTGTCGTTGACCAAAAAAAGAATGTCGGCGAGCGCCCAGATAATGCTGGCAACGTAGCAAATAAATAGAAGACTCATATCGCCGGGGATCGCGCCGATACCAAAGAGAAGATTCGGCATAACGTAACAGGCTCCGCGGATAACCGCGGTTTTGGTATCGATCGGCGAACCATCCTTACGTACGACTTTCTCGCGACCGATCTGCTTGCCGAGGGTTTGCCCGCCTGCCGCCTGCATGATTCCAAAGTAGGCCGTACCGACGAGGAAAACGACTATTTGGCCAATGCCGATCCCCCGCAAAAATGTTGACACATGATGTGCGTTCCCCGCAGAATTGGAAACCAAAGGGCCGACACCCACCAAACCCAAAAGGAGCATGATGGCCAAGTTCAGCAAGATCAGAACCAGGTTGTCGAAGCTGATACACAAAAGCCTTCGCCAAACGCCGGGGCGGGAAATGTGAGGCAGTTCGAGAGGCTCGCCGCTCCGGAGCCGCTCCAGCAGAATCTGCTTCCCTTTTTCGCTGACCCATTTACCTTGAAATTTCACCAGAGAATCGACGGGTAGGATTTCTCCGGTGACTTCGCATCGACGGACTTTTTCCGAAGGCGGATTATTTTGGCTCATGGCTGCGATCCATAAACGTGACGCAGTACACAATGGGCCCTTGGCCGAAGGTTACTCATCGATCTTGTGAGAGTATGACCCGGGTGCCGGCAAGCCGGTCGTGCAAAGACCGCTGGTAGCGGGTATCTGCAATCAGAAAGATGCAATCGGCAATCCACCAACCAAACGCGGCAATAAAAACAAGGCCGACTATGATCGTCACTGCTGAAGAGGGATGTGGCGCGGGATTTGCCGCTGATGGAAACATCAACGGGAGCAGGATCAAGTCTGCGGCACCGCCGATAAGCGCCGGGAGGAGGTAGAGAACGGAGCGAAGGAGTGCACGACGGAAGGTAAGCGGCGAGCCATTAAACATGACAACTTTAAGCCGGCCGACGTACTTTCCCGGCGTTCGTCCCCATTTGTAGTGCGGGTAAGAAAAATAAAGGATGAGAAGGATGTTTATGACAAGCACGGTAATGATGCCGAACCAGATTGGCCAGGAAGGAGGCGGGGCGCCCGGGGCCTGGGGCGACTGAATCTGCCCGGCGTTCGCGAAAGCAAAGATGGCGGCGACGATCACCAGAATAACTGAACACACAAGTTCCACCAAACCGAAGATCAGCCAGTCCAATAGATAACATCCGAACCTGCGCCAGAAACCCGGCCGTACCCATTCATTGCTCACCGTCGGCTCCCCGCTTTGGAGCCGTTCCAGCAGAATCTGCTTCCCTTTTTCGCTGACCCATTTCCCCTGAAATTGCACCAGCGAATCGACGGGCAGAATTTCGCCGGTGACCTCACATGCCTTGAAACGATCCGGGGGAGAATTATTCCTACTCATAGCTGTGATCCCAATAGCAATACTTTGCGGCCCAGATGGGCTTTTGGACGGCCGTTTATGGCTCCGGCAGCAGTATAACGCGGGTGCCGGCGAGGCGGTCGTGCAGGGCCCGCTGCATGCGACGGTCGGCGATCAGGCAGATAACGTCCGCGAGGCTCCACAGGACTCCCAAAACGTAGCAAACATAGAGCAGCGGCAGCATCGCGGAAAGCGCCCCGATGGCGGAAATGAGGCTGGGCATTACATAATAGGCGCCACGCAATATGCCGGTTTTCATGTCAACGGGAGAGCCGTCCATGCGAACGACTTTCTCCCGCCCCACACGTTTACCAAGCGTCTGTCCCCACTTGCCCTGGGCGATGCCGAAGTAGGCGGTTCCAATCAGGAATATCAGTATTTGTCCAATACCTGCGTCACGCATTCCGTGGATGAATGGGGTTCCGAATACCGAAGGGTGCTTGGTATTCTGAGCCAGACCAACAGTGCCGAAGCTGAATATAACAACGGCATTTGGAATTATCAGAACAAGGCCATCAAGGAAGATGCATCCGTAACGCCGCC
>JAJZNY010000420.1 GCA_021852245.1 Planctomycetota bacterium
GGCCGTGCTTCCCCATCGGGGCGTCCACGTGGCCACGAGAAAGAAGCTGCCGTCAAGACGCAAAAACCCTTGATTTTACGGGCTCAAATCGCCCTGCGAAGCATCAAACTCTGGTGGAACATCCGTTCTGAGCGAGGGGAGAAGAACAGAGATAAGCACCGCAATAATGGCCGTGACCGTAATGATCTCAACCAGCGTAAATGCGCGTCGAACATTATTCCCCATGAGACGCTCCTACAGGATACCCAGCCATTTGGCGCAGGCGTCGGCGCCTCTCTCAACTGCTTCAATCGGAAATACCGGAAATGGTGTCCAGTGATAATAACAAAAGGGACGCAGGGAAACGGTACTCGGACGGACGACGTGGATGCGGTATCGGTATTCGCCCAGCCGAGAAGCCTGATCGGATTATTGGCCCAGGGATGCGGCGACGGCGAGATAGTTCCGATAATTGTTGAGCATTTCCGTCATTGAATCGCCGCCAAATTTTTCCACCATACTGCGGGCAATTTCAAACGCGACAACATTTTCTACCACAACACCGGCTGCCGGCACTGCACAGACGTCGCTGCGCTCATAATCTGCCTTATCCGCCTGCTTGGTGTTGAGATCAACACTTGGCATGGGCTTTTTTAACAGGGTGCTGATGGGCTTCATCGCGGCGCGAACGACCACCGGTTGGCCGTTGGTCATCCCCCCCTCAAGTCCTCCCGCGTGATTGGTCGGCCGAGTAAAGCCGAGACAAGGTGTGCGGCGCAGTTGCGGATCGAACTCAATGGGATCGTGCACTTCCGACCCCGGAATCATGGCGGCCTGAAATCCGAGCCCAATTTCCACACCCTTAATTGCCTGTATGCCCATCACTTCGGCGGCGATGCGGCTGTCAAGTTTCATGTCCCAATGGGCGCAGCTGCCAAGCCCGACGGGGCAACCATACACACGTGCTTCTACGATGCCGCCAAGCGTGTCACCCTGAATTTTGGCCTCACGTATGGCTTCGATCATGTGGTCGCCGGCCGACTTGTCGGGACAATAAACTTCACTTGCCAGAGTACCGCTTAATAATTCTTCGGGAGTGGCGGAGGCACTGATATTGGCGGCCGCCGGTCCGATGCGCGTCACAAACCCCACGACCTGAATATCAAATGCCCGCAGAAGACATTTGGCGAGCGCACCGACGGCCACGCGGTTGGCGGTTTCACGCGCACTGGCGCGTTCGAGCGTCTCGCGGCAATCGGTGCTGAGCCATTTGGCGGCGCCGGCGAGATCGGCGTGGCCCGGACGCGGTTTGACCAGCGCGGGTGTTTCATCGAGGCGTGAATCACGATTTTTAATTTCAATGGTTACGGGCGATCCAATGGTTCGGCCTCGGCGCACGCCCGTGAGAAACGTCACGGTGTCTGTTTCAATCTTCTGGCGACCGCCGCGACCATATCCCCCCTGCCGTCGCCGGAGTTCGCCGTTGATTAAATCCAGATCAAGCTCAAGCCCTGCGGGGAGGCCTTCAATGATGCTGACCAATGCGGGACCGTGCGATTCGCCCGCCGTGCGGTATGTCAATGTCGCCATGGGTTACTTCCTACTCATTGAGGTATTGCTGTCGTACCATCCATCTCGGCCTGTCAGACTTTGCCCATCACCCGGGAGCCCAACGCCAGTGCGCCGGTGGAGCGGCCGCCCGATATCGAGTACACTCATGTGCATGAGGCTTCGGTCATGGTCGGGCCCGATGCACGGGTCGGCTGTGAACCTGGTCAGGTCCGGAAGGAAGCAGCCATAAGCTTGCTCGGTCCGGTGCCGTCGGTCGCCCGACCGTGATCGCAGCCTCTTTCCCGGTCCAAGCGGGCCAGTGAACGACCATTGCCCGCCAACATCCTGCTTCATCCAAGCTCTGCCTTTAGGTTTCAAGACTAAATACACTTTCCGTCACATCAGCCTCATCGCTTCCGGCAGCCATCATCACTTTGCGGTCCGGATTCGCCGCCAGACGACGCAGAATGTGGAAGACCGTTTCCGCTTTTGCGCCTTCGCCGATGGCAGCGGCGATCTGTTCGGCCGTTCCGCGACCACCCGATTTGAGATGCGCCAGCACCTTGACCTGCAGGGCGATGACCGCCGACGCAGCTTTTTTACCGGCTTCAACTCCGGGCTGGTGGTAGGCATTGATGTTAATCAATTCCCCGTAAAGTCCGACCGCTCTTTCAAATACGGCAATCAGCACGCCGACGGCACGGGGAGTTACCTCGTCAATGGTGATGGTGATGCTTTCGCGCCCATTTTCGTGCAGCGCCGAGCGGGTTCCCTGCAGAAAGCCGGAAAGGTAGTCGCCGCAGCGGATGCCCGGTTCCACTTCTACCGCCTCGGCAGCCGAGTTGTCGCGTTCAAGCGAGGAGGATTTGAGCACCTCGATGAAGGTAACGAAGAAATTATTAATACCTTCCCGTAACTGCTGCACATAGGCGTGTTGATCGGTTGAACCCTTGTTGCCATAAACAGCGATGCCCTGATGCACCTCGTGCCGGTCGCGGTCAAACTGTTTGCCGAGCGATTCCATGACGAGTTGCTGGAGATATTTGCTCAGGAGCAACAGACGATCTTTATAGGGCAGGATGACCATATCTTTCAGGCCCCGGCCGCCGCCGATGTAATACCACATGAGGGCGAGCATCGCGGCGGGATTTTCGCGGATATCGGGTTTACGCGTGACGGCATCGGCATCTTTCGCACCCTTGAGCATTTCATCAATGGATATCCCCTGCAGGGCTGCGGGGAGTAATCCCACCGCGGAGAGTTCACTGGTCCGGCCGCCGACCCAATCCCACATCGGGAATCGCTGAAGCCAATTCTGCGCCTGGGCATGGCGATCAAGCTCACTGCCCGCACCGGTGACGGCCACCGCGTGGCGGCCGAAATCGAGGCCCCTGGCGGTATAGGCCGCTTGGGCGATCAGCATGCCGTTGCGTGTTTCTTTGGTTCCGCCCGACTTACTGATGACAACGGTGAGCGTACGCGGAAGGGATTTTCCGATACGATCCAGCACACGATCCATGCCGTCCGGATCGGTGTTATCGAAGAAGTGCATGGTCATGCGGTCTTTGGAACTGCCCAGCGCTTCGGAAACAAATTGCGGGCCCAGGGCCGAACCGCCGATGCCGATGATGAGGGCGTCGGTGAATTTTTTTCCATTCTGGGCTTTGATATCGCCGCGGCGGAGTTTTTTTACAAACACCTTGATGGCATCAATGTTGGCCTCAATTTCCGCCGCAATCTCAGATGACGGAGCCCGCTTGCTGTTGCGCAGCCAATAATGTCCCACCATGCGATTTTCGTCGGGGTTGGCGATGGCGCCGTTTTCGAGTTCGGCCATGGCGGCAAAGGCACCGCGCAGGGCGGGCTTCATCTCGGATAGAAATTCATCCGAAAAGTTCATGCGACTTACATCCAGCGAGAGGCCGATCCGACGGCAATCCATCAGATGCGTTTTATATCGGGTCCAGAGAGCTTCAGGTGAGTGAGCGTTCATTGCAATCTCCTTCTATTTACCTTTCCTTGGCCCGCTCGGGCACCGTGACCACTTATTCTCGAGCAACCGTCCTTCGGCCATTGTTCATGGCCGGTATCGCCTGATGATAAGGGTATCATTCTGTCCGCCAAAGCCGAAGCTGTTCGACATGACGGCATCCACGCGGGCGGGACGCGGTTCATTGGGCACATAGTCCAGATCACACTCCGGATCCGGAACACTGTAATTTGCCGTAGGCGGCAGGATCTGATCACGCAGGGTCAGCACGCAGGTAACCGCCTCAACGGCGCCGGCGGCGGCAATCAGGTGCCCCATCATACTTTTAATACTGCTGATCGGCACCCGTCCGGCATGTGGACCGAAAGCCGCCTTGATGGCGTGCGTCTCCGTGGAATCGTTTTCCTTGGTGCCTGTGCCGTGAGCGTTGATGTAATCGATATCGCCGGGTGTGAGCCCGGCATCTTTCAACGCTTCGTTGATGGCCATGACCGCGCCACGCCCCTCGGGATGCTGATCGGTAACGCGGTAGGCATCGGCGGAACTTCCGTAACCGACGACTTCAGCCAGAATGGGGGCGCCGCGCGACAGGGCATGTTGAAGATTTTCAAGAATCAATACACCCGCGCCTTCACCAATGACAAAACCGCTGCGGGTTGCATCAAAGGGGCGGCATGCACGACGCGGATCATCGTTGAGGGTTGACAGGGCGGTCAGGCGATTGAACCCTGTCACGCCGAAGGGATGAATCATGGAATGGGCACCGCCGGAGATCATGATGGAGGCGTCGCCGCGGCGGATGATCTCGGTTGCCTCTCCCAGCGCCTGCGTGGAGGCGGCGCAGGCCGTGAGGCAATTGAGAGCCGGCCCGCGGGCATTGAATTCCATACTCAGATGATTGATGGGCAGCGCGGGTTCCTGTTCAATTTCAGCCAGAGCGTTAAATGATTTCAGGGCATCGCGACCCCATCCGGCCATGTCGAGGGTGCCGGCGTCCCTTTTCCAGTTGGCGATGGCAGTGCGGGTGAAGGTTGCAAAATCAAGCGAGCCTTCGCCGCTGCCCAGATAGGCGCCAATTTCATAGGGGTTAAGTTTTTCATGTTCCGGCGTGCCGGGCGGCGGCAGTGCCGCCTGAGCCCAAGCCTGGTGGGCCGCATCCAAGGCGAAACCGGTGGCACGGGAGATTCGGTTGTGCTTACCGGAGGCCGCGATTTTATCCGGAAAATGATAATCTTTTACTTCCGCTGCGAATGTCGTCGGAAAGGCACGGGCGTCAAAATTACGGATGGGCGCCACACCGCTTTCGCCGGCCAGCAGTCGACGCCAGACGCTTTCAATATCGCAACCCAGCGGCGTTACCCATCCCATTCCTGTTATCACAACACGATGCCGCATGCTATTGTGCCTCCTGATATCGGCTCAATACGACGGCCGAATGCTGCCCCGCCAGCGAACGTGCCAGGATCAAGATGTGCGCCAAATCGGCGGAGGTTTTGGGGCTTTTCACAACCGGAATATCTTGGAGCGGATGATCGCAGTTGACGGTGGGGCAGAGAGTCTGCCGTTTCAGCATCTGAGCCGCCATGACCAGATCAATTGCCTGACTTGCCGCACCAGGATCACCTATCGCTCCGCGCGGCGTGGTCA
>JAJZNY010000482.1 GCA_021852245.1 Planctomycetota bacterium
TTGAATTTACGTGCGGACCGGCCCGTTATCTTGATACCCACACCGCCGAGATACTTCGCTTTACCCCGGTAGGTGCACTGGCGGCCAATGCGGGTTTTCCGACCGGTGAAATGACAAACATGAGGCATAACCAAATATCCTTTACCAGGAACAAAACACGTCGAAATTATACCGAAAACCCATTTTTCGACAAGCGCGTCACCGCCCGCCCGTGCCCGGGCGGTGGGAACGTCGGAAAGAGTATCGGGACGCAGGGGAACGCAGATGAAATGGGGGTGCGGGCGTCGCGGCAGCTTTCGCGCATCGCCCCGGCGCGTTATGATTTGACAAAGAATTCCATCTTGAGGCCGTCTTATGGTCGCATGTACTGAAATATCAACCGCTGAACGCAGAGTAAAACATCTTTGTACCCGTCGCGAAGTTCGCGTTGAAAACAGCGGCTGCCGGTATGACGCCGAAACGGATAATTATTATGTGCGGAACCGGTATTATTCGCCGACGCTCGGCCGGTGGCTCACTCGCGATCCGATCGGGTATCAGGGCGGAATCAATCTTTACGGCTACGTCAATTCCTCGCCGGTGGGGAATGTGGACGCGAGGGGGTTGTGGTATAACGATCAGTGGTTCGGCTTCAACGACCCGGCCTTCCAGGCTTGGGTGCATAGGCAGATGAAGGGTAAGGGCGATGAGGACATCTCGAGCAAGGAGGACATGAAAGCACTCTATGAGCGGTGGGAAGAGGAAGGGAAGCCCAATGGCGAGGGGCACAAAACCGACAGACCGAAGGGCGGCGGCGGTGGGCCAAAATGCCAGAAGAAGCCATGGTCAGGCAAGCGGGGCGGAAAGCGGGACTTCGGAAAATACCAGGCAATCGGCACATTGATCGAGCTGGGGGCTGCCTACGCCTACGACCAATCCGGGATACCCCGTGGCTTACACAACGTCGGGGAATCGGCCCAAACCGTTGGGTGCGACGTCGGGCAATTGGCCCACTCCATTGGCGCAATTCCCGGGGAAATCGGGGCCGCTGTGGGTAATGCCTGGACGGCGGTCGGCAACTGGTTCACCGGCCCCAGCGAGCCGGTGGTGGAGGAGCCCGTTGGGCCGGATGAGGTTGTAATCCCCGCGGAGTGATTTGGGCTATGGACCGTAAAACGCAGGCTTCAAGCGGCGAGGCAGGCTTTGACCAAGCGAAAGGCGGCGCGGCGCGCGCCGCTGGCGGCCGCAGCAAAACCTTAATACCTTGGCGCTTAACGCCAGGGAAGGCCGGTCTCGGCTACCTGGACAACCGCGGCGATGTCGCCATACCACCGCGGTTTGACTACGTAGGTGGTTTCCACGACGGTGCGGCGGCCGTCGGCCTGGGCGGACGGTACGGTATCATCGGGGTTGACGGTAAATTCCTATTGCCGCTGAGCGAAAAATTTGGACAGATATACGAGCTCGGTGAGGGCCTATGGAGCTTCCACAGGCGTCGGAAGATAGGCGCGATCGACACCGGTGGAAACGTGATGTTTCCACCAACATTCCATAGTATCCGCTCTTTCGTCGGCGGTGTGGCCAATGCGGCGACAGGGCCCAATTCTTGGGGGTTCATCGATGCCTCGGGCAAGCCGCTGGTGGAGTTTTGTTACGACGAGACATCCGATTTTTCCGAGGGGTTGGCAGGTTTTGAGCTCGGTGGCGCCAGCGGGTACTTGGACCGGGACATGAGAATTAAAATTGGGCCAAGCCGCTGCAGGCAGTTTGCGGGGAGGTTCCGTGGCGGGGTTGCGTTTTTTCGGGAGCGCGGCCTGGTCGGGCTCATCAATACCGAGGGTGAGGTTGTCATCGAGTTCCGGTTCAAACGGGCTCTCGGCCTAAGCGAGGGCCTTATCTGGGTGCGGGTTGGCAGGCTATGGAGAGCCATCAGGACCGACGGGGAATTCGCCTTCGAGGCCAGGTTTTTAGCCGGTAAGTACGACCACGGAGGGAGGATTGGGCGCGTAGAGATTGTGCCCTCGCCTTTCCACCACGGCTTGGCCCGCGTCGGGGTACAGCGGCAGGGCGAGTTCCGATTCGGCTTTGTGGACACCACCGGGAGGTTTGCTATCCCGCCGATTTTCCCGCGTGCTCAAGATTCCTTTTTTTATGGTGGGTTCGCCCGGGTCTTTTTTGAGGAGCCTAAACGCGGCGGCTACCACTTGGCGAGCCTTATAAACACGCGCGGTGAGGTTCTTTACGGGCCCCGAAAAGGGGACGTTGTTGCCTGATCGCGATGGCGGCTCTTTTTTTACCATGTCAAGAAGAAAATCATGTTGAGATGCCGTTAGCACCTATCCAATCTGGGCTTCCCCGAGGAATGGTGGACACAGAACCGAGTTGGCATAATGCCGCGAAGAGTGCGGCGCCAGACATCCAGTTTGGCACGGTGAATGCGATGCCGCAGGTGGGGCTACTATCAAATGTTGTGGATGGATGCAATCAGGCGGCAACTTCCGCGCACCACCCCGGCGCGTTATGTTCCAACTAAGGATTCCATTTTGAGGCCGATATGGTCGCGGCTAATGGCCTGCGGCCCCAGTAACCTCAACCTCTGCGTTCCCCTGCGTCCCCTGCGGTTAAATCGGTGTCTCTCTTTTTTCCTTTTGCTCGGCCCGTGATTCACCTGCTTTGCGGCCGCCGCGTCTCCTGCGGTGAAAATGACGCCCCTCCCGCGTCCATGGGCATTCGCGAAGTCGAAACGGTTGCCATACCCCCCGTTGCGTTTTTTTGGGGGGGACCCATTGCGGCGGTGCGTCATTCTGATACCGCCCGGGAAATCACTGCGGGTCCACGCCCCGGTATCGGATACCAGAAATTCGGTCATGCACCCTTCATTCCCGTATGTCGGCATCCCAGCGGCCTGCTGTATCGTACGGCGCCGCATGGCTATCGAATGTTGATCAAATAAACAGCGATTCCGATGCCGATAATCGACATCACGATGGCAATCAGAACCGATGGCTGCCACTTCGGTGCCTTGGGACTCTCACCCCGCCGCAGATGCGAAACGGTTTTCAAAAACCGTGCACTGGCAATGATGTTCACCAGCACGCCGAGTAAAACCAGTGCCACACCGATCCACACCGAAAGCGACTGATCGGCGGAGATTTTCATGTGAACATCCCGCAACTCCGCCAATTTACGCAGGAACAGCCCGAATTTGGAAACGACAAACCCGAATCCCATCAGCGCCAAGCCGGTTCGGAGCCAGGCCAACATGGTGCGTTCCGCCGCCAATTCCGTATTTAAGTCATATTTACCGACTGGTTCGCTCGCCACAGGTTCATCTCCACGCAGACCATCAAGGATTGGCAGCCGTTGACGCATTCTCCATCCGCGGCGCCGGATGCAAAAATACCGGTGCCGGTGCGTTTTGCCAATGAATAAGATTGACATGCTCGCACACCACCGGCGGACGAATATCCGGATGGGTGAGCTTGAACGTCACATTTTCGAAGTAGATCGATTTGACGTACCGTGCAAACATGCCGTAGGCCGGGTAATAAAGCGAAAACATGTCGATATCCGGAAACGCCTTGATTCGCTCAGGAACGTATACATCCTCATCACTCGCGGTCCCTCCGCCTGAAAGGGTCAGATGAATATTTTCCAGTGCGACATGACCGATCCGATGGTGTGGAATACCGCTCATGACGATACCGGTCGGGAAAAGCAGTCGGCTCTCCGGCGCAACGGTCGCTGATACGTTGCGGATCACCACATTGGTGATCGTGCCGGGCGTCAGCGGCTTCTGCCCGGGATGGAAGGTGGAAAGCCTGCCGCCAAGCCGGATGAAGATCGGCACATCGACATTGAACATCTGAATGTGATCAAAGCGGATGTTGTTGATATGACCTCCATCCACCGACATGATCTTGATGCCGCCAAGCCGACAATTAATAAATTTACAGTGTGTGCAGTGAATGTCGGTGAAGGTGCCGCGCGATTCGCTTCCGAATTTGAACGCTGCGCAGAGGCTCTGCAGCGTGCAATCCTTGACACGGATATGAGCACACGGCATCCGGGTGGTGGTCTTCATGCAGATGGAATCATCTTCTGAATTGATATGACACCGGCGGATGAAGACCATCTGCGAAGAGTCGATATCAATGCCGTCGTTGTTGTAATTCGCATGGTTGTAGATGTGAATATGCGATATGTGGACATTCAGCGATTGATACAGATTCAGCCCCCACGCCGCCGACTGCCGAAGGTGAATGTTGTGCACCTGCACGCCGCTGCACCCGGCGAGCCGGATCAGAAACGGCCGATTGCCGGTAAATCCGTAGCCGTTGCCGTCAATAATCCCGTGACCGTCGATTCCGATATCCGTTGCGTGATCCGCTCCGACGAGGCAGTAGCCGAAGGGCTGGCCGTCACCGTCAATAAAAGGATCGACCTTGAAGTAATCATGGATATCCGGACTGCCGCGAATCTCGGCCCCTTTTTCCACGTGGAGCGTCACGTTACTTTTGAGCACGATCGTGCCGGTGAGATAAGTTCCGGGTGGTACATTCACCACGCCGCCGCCATGTTGATGGCAGTAATCGATGGCCTTCTGTATGGCGGTGGTGTCAAGTTTAACGCCGTTGCCCACAGCACCGAATCGGGTAATGGTGCAGTCTCCGCTGCGCAGCGAGCCCGCTTTGTGGTATCCGCTCTGAACGGACCAGAATACGACCAGCACCAGAATCACCAGCGTGGCAATCAATATGATGTTGATCCAGAAGTCTTTGCGTAACGCCACCTTGCACCGCCTGTCCATAACTACCGCCGACCACGTCGGTCCCAACCCTTCCCGTGACAATGTTATCGGATAGTAATCGGCGGCTCTACCTGTCCGGGCCATTGGCGACTCTTACGGGCGGCGTTCCGCGGAAAAGCCAATTTCATGCCCGCCAGGCGGGCACTGGAACGTGGTAACTCGAGTTCCGTTCCCTTCGAAAATCTGGAGATTGCACGAGAATATCCACCCGGCTGTGGCCTGGTGCATGCTGAACTGAGTGCTGGGTTTTTGATTGAATTTTGGTTATCATTAATGAATATCAGATGGCCCGGATACGGTGAGCGGAGAAAGCGATCGCGATTTTGGCCCCCTCCGGATTGATATGGTGTT
>JAJZNY010000345.1 GCA_021852245.1 Planctomycetota bacterium
CCATCGCCAAAGGTGAAAAGCTTCTTTCCATCGAGGCCATGAAGATGGAAACCAGCGTGTATTGCCCCGTTGACGGTAAAATAGCGAAAATAGTAACGCCGCCCGGAACCATAGTTTCCTCCGGCGACCTGCTGATTGAATTGGAATAGGGGACTGCCCGGTCGTCTGCGGTTTTCGCCCCTATCCGGGCATTTGTGAAAAATCGTGTCCCGTGGTTAAATCCGGTGGATGATGAAGCGTCTGGTTATGTTCATGGCTGCGGCAGGATTGCTCACCCTTTCTGGTTGTGTGGAGCGATCCATCACCATCGTCACCGACCCGCCCGGGTCGATTGTCTATCTCAACGATGTTGAAAAGGGGACCACGCCGCTGACCACCTCCTTTGAATGGTACGGTGTTTATGGCATTCGCATCCGCGGGAAGAAAAACATCGGCACGCCGACCGATCCGAAATATCAGTATTATTATCTCCATACGCATCGTGCCACCAACCGGCCCTGGTTCCAGTACTACGGAATCGATCTGATTGCCGCCCTGCTGCCGATCGAATTTAAGGATCATAAAATCTGGGCATTTGTGGTTCCGCCCGTCAAAACATTGCCGAACAAACAATTGATTCAGAACGCCCAGAAAATGCGGGATAAACTTAACGCCCTGCCTAAGCCGAAGTAACGCCTTAAATGCGGGCATCGGGGGCGGGAAAGGAATGTGACCGGTGAATTCGCAGCCCAGAAGCAGCCTTCCGCCGAATCCGCCGCCGGGTGCACCGCAGAACAGCGAAGCAGTACTCATCGCCCAACATCACGCCGCCGTTCGGGCCGCAAACAAACGCCGACACCTGATCCTCACTCTCGCGATTATGGGGTACATACTTGTGCCCATCGGTATTACGGTGGCTGTCCGGTCGCAAATAGGCATCCATCGATCCGATGCCGACCGGGCCATGGCGCCGTGGCAGATGGGGGTGGGGGTACTGATTATTGCCATTGGAGTGGGGTTGGTTATCGCTGCGAGAATTCTATACCGTCCGCCACCGATGGTGCGGCACTGCCAATGCGGCTATTCAGGTTTATGCAGGCATGAGCGGGGCGAGGAACGCGTCGGTTCGATGCCGATGACTGATTTTCTCTGCGCCGCTTTCTCGGTCGGTTGGAACCCGATCTGCCCGCAGTGTGGCAATCGCTGGTCGTAAACCCACGGCAGCACGGTGCCGATGCGTCCATCGCTGATGCCATTACCCCGGCTCGCCGACATCCTCCGATATCTGATTCGTGCCGAGGGCGACCGGCACAGGCTGCCGCTGGAATCGCAGCCAGATGTAACCAATCGCCAAGGCCACGGCGACGGTGAGCAGGGCCGCAATCGGCGCCGTGCCAAAACCCAGGCCGCTCATATTTCGCGGCTTGTCAAACCAATCCGCAAATGATGCCCCCATCGGACGCGTGAGAATATAGGCGATCCAGAATGCCGCCACTTCGTTGAGCCTGAAAACAAAATACGCAATCCCTGCGGCGGCAAAAAGGAGGCTGAACATGATGGCTGAATTGAGATAGCCGAGGCCGAAGGTTGACGCCGTCAAATCCCCGGCCGCTGTTCCCAAGGCAAAGGTGGCAATCACGGTCGCCCAATAAAATAATTCCCGCCGCGGCGTGGCGACGCTGTGAATCGAGAGAGTTTTTTCACTGGCATTCCATCCCCAGAGAATCAGCAGCAGGCTGCCGGCGAAAAGACTCGTGGATATCACATACGGCACACCCAACACGACGTGAATCACATCCGCCACCATGGTGCCGAAAATACTCACCATCACCACCAGCAGCCAATAGGCGAGGGGGCGATACCGCGTGGTACGAAATTGCAGCCACAAGGCCAGCAGAAAGCCCAGCCCTCCACTGACCACCGCCACATACGGATTAACATGAAAAACCAGAAAGTCCGATGTCGCCTCACCCATCGCCGTGGAAAGAATCTTGGCCACCCAGAACGCCAGCGTGATTTCCGGCACTTTTGTCGCGTAATATTTCCGCTCATCAATCTGCCGGAAAATTTTGGCCCAACCCATTAAGCTCTCCTTCTGCTTGCAAGTACACGCCCGGACACATCTGCCCCGGCCCATGAAATCAGCGGAAAAAAGCTCTTGTCCATCCTCTGTGCACGTCCTAAGCGTGGCAGAGCACGGCTGCTTCATCCGATACGCCCAGCCCGACCGCAGGTGGGCACCGCAGTTTATCAAGTTTACGCCGCAGAGCCAAAAAAGTTTTTCAAAAAATCCGCTTGAAAGCAATCGATGCGGGAAATGGATGGCGGCGCTAACCTGCGGATTCACCAATGTGCACGGCTGCATAAATAATTATGAGACGCTCACCCGCTCATCCCGCCCGAACAAAATAAATTCTCGCACAGTTTATGCCGCATCGATCAGCGAATCCGGCTTGACCTCCTCGGCCCCGCGTTTAAGCCGCAACAGAATCACATGCGGCGGACAGAACATTCTTACCCGCAGACCCGCCTTGCCGACACCTCGATTCACCACCAACCATGTATCCCCCACGCGATGCACCCCCGTGCACATGTAATTCGGTAATACATCGTGGCGGATAATCGGTTTGCCGTCCGGATAGCATATCTGGCCGCCGTGGGTATGGCCGGCCAGGCATACATCAATCCGGGCCGCAGCGGCGGCGTGAATCAGATCGGGATAGTGCATCAGCATCAGTTTGAAGGCCTGCGGTGGGATATCGGCGAGAGCCGCCGGAATGTCGGTATCAATTCGCCTGTGCTGTGCCAGGCCCACAACTGCAATCTGCGATTGGCCGCGGGTAAGCCACTGTGATCGATTCATGAGCGGTGTAAAACCGCGATCCTCCAGCGCCGGCAGAATTTCCTTCGCGTCGTGGTTGCCGAGAATAAAAAAACGCCCCAGCGGCGCCCGCACCGGTTCCAGCAGGCGATGGATGGAGGCCAGCGACGTTTTCCACCGCCAACTCCGGTGCCCCAGATCGCCGGTAATCACCAGCAGATCGGTGGAGATGGCCTCAAGCCGCCGTGAGAGCTCCGCCGCCGATGCCGTCCATCGCGTAAGATGCAGATCGGAAATATGTAATATCCGCACATCATCAAACCCGGCGGGCAGGCGGCTGCTGGACAGGACGAGTGGTTCAATCATTGCGGTTCGGCGCATCGCGCGACTCCTTTCTCCTTATCTTATGCCAGTCTCGCCCGGACGAGGTGGGGGAGGTGAGCCCAATCATGTCGGCAGACAGGGGTGGGTAGATAGCGGAAAGCAATCGTGCCCCTCCTCGCAGTGAATATCAACGGAAAATCACGGACCATTTCCCGGTGGTGGCACCAAGAATTGCAGCACCGATAAGGCCAATGACCCAGAACGCAAGTATGATCAAAACGAATAGTTGAATCAGCCGGTGCGCTCTGGGCGAAGGCCCCCCTTTATTAAATCTGCAATTCAGACCGACTAACCAGTCACCCATCAGGTAGGCGAATATGGGCATCGTGAGAAAGGCGAATGACGTTATCCATTTGGACACCAGCACGCATATCCCCGTCATCGCATACATTGCAATCGTCGAGACGAGGAGCCCGAAGCTCGCAGACAGGCTCGGCAGCCCGAAAAGTCTGTTTTTTTCTTCCGAATCATTCGTCATGATCTGCCTCACGGTCAGCGTTCTGCGTGTACCGGATCTGGTTTTGTTGCGTACCAGATCTGAATGGGTCGCGCATCGTATCACGATAGAAATTATACACCCGCGGCGGCGTGCCATACCTCTAAGCGGTGTGAGCTCGTCAGGGCGAAATATGTTTCCCGTTAGAAATCGAAATGTTGGGGTTCGTGTAGTTGCCATCAATGATAAATCAATGCCCCGTTTGGCCAGGTTGACAAACAAGGGCACCCAGACGGCTTGGGGACCGTGCGCCCGTTTTTCTACTTCTTTGCGGGCCGCGTGGTTGCAAACTGGCACAACGTCGCGGACTATTTTGCAAGCTTGGTCTATCCTGCTATGCTGGCTTAAGTTAATGCTGTGAAGGAAGGTGGGTGAACGTGCCAGCCACCAGGTGTTTCAATCTATTGCCTGCCACGCTCTCGGCGTTGTTAGTTGCCGCCGTTTGGGCTCTCGGTTCGTTCGCGTGCCACCTTGGAGGGTGGTTGCAATCCCACGGCTACGAGCACCCCCGCCCGCGGGAAATACCCATCGGCATTTTTTATTCTCGGTATATGCCGCCGGTTATTGAAGTAAAGCCGCCGCCACCAACAGGCATGAATCGGACCATAATCAGTATTGGATATTTACGCCTCCAGCTGCCGTCCGGTTGGCGGACCGTAGCCGCCAAAACCACGCTGCAGCCAGGGCCCACGGTTTGGTTCGCCAATCCCGACGGGCTGGCACTAGGCATTGACCTGCCGCGGAAGCCCCCTGGTTCGGTCGGCCGGGCTTTTTTTAAGAGATTCGTAAACCTATATGCGAAGCAATACGGCTCATCGGCTTCGGCGATCGTGACGGAATACCATACGGCCGCCGGGCTTTACGCTGCCATGGCTGCAACTACACCTGCGGACCTTCAATGGACCTGGGGACCGGAACGGTGGCAACTTGACACGCTGTTATTCATGCGATCAATGACGCTTCTGGCGGACCACATTTATCGACTGCACACCAACAGGCTTACCGCCTATATTTTCGTGGATGGTCCCCACCTTCGGCGTCCACACCGCTTGCCATCGGCAAGTACACCGCCGGGCTGGCGGCGTGTGGCCCTGGCGAGAAATGGAGCAGCCCGCTGGCATGTATGGGCGTGTCTTTTTGGCCCAGAAGGAGAGCTTGCCATGCAAAACCTCCGCTTTCGCCTGCCAAAGGGGGCGCACCGCCGCGCACTTGGGGCTGTCATCAAGCTTCTGGCGGCCGCCTCGTTGGGCAAAAGATGGCATCCAAGCGGCCAGGCAATGTCGAGGAAAAAATAGTGAATCAGATTGATGAAAAGACCGCCCCAGTTCAAGGTACAGGTGGTAGATTTCGACGACCGCTGGCGATTTCATTGCTGGGTGCCATCCTCGCACTTGTACCGGCCGCATACCTCCTTGTCTGGGAACTGCTTCCAAAAGAGGCATGGGTTGGACA
>JAJZNY010000413.1 GCA_021852245.1 Planctomycetota bacterium
GTTTTCACGTGGAAAGTTCTGGTGGCAGTAAGTTGGGCCGTATGTCCGATTCAGTTAATGCATACAGCCCCGAGTTTCTTGATTCGCTTTATTCCCAATGGCAAAAAGACCCCGGATCGGTCGACCGACAATGGGATTGGTTTTTCCGCGGTTTTGACTTGGCGGCCGGAGCCCCTCCCCGGTCGATCCTTTCACCGGCGGATGAGGCTGGAGCAACGGTTCTCGCGGTTGGCGATCTGATTCACAGCTACCGGGAGATGGGGCACCTGATTGCCAATCTGGACCCGTTGGGAAATAACACGCTTCGCCACCCGCTGCTTGAGCTTTCAGAATTCGGCCTGACGGAAGCGGACCTGGATCGCACTGTCGCAACAGGCACGTTCGGCGGCGGCGCACCGGTGCCGCTGCGGCAGTTGATTGAGATGCTCCGCACCACGTATTGCGGCACGCTTGCAGTCGAATATATGGACATTCGCGATCCGGCCCAGCGGGCGTTTCTGCAGGAGGGGATGGAACCGATCCTCAATAAACCCGCGCTCACCGCTGAAAAACGCAAAGCGATTTTGGCGCGTGTGATTGCCGCGGAGGAATTTGAACAATTCCTGCAACGTCGGCATCCGACGGTGAAGCGATTCTCCATTGAGGGAGCGGAATCCCTCATCCCCCTGATGGATGAATTGATTGACACCGCGTCGGAACTCGGGGCCGATGAGTTAATAACCGGCATGGCGCATCGGGGCCGACTCAACGTGCTGGCCCATATCTTCCGCAAACCTTACGAAGTCATCATGAGCGAAGTGATGGATCGGCCGCAGAAGTCGCAGGGGGATGGCGATGTCAAATACCATCTCGGTTACGCATGCGACATCATCACCGGCTGTGGCAAGCAGATGCACCTTTCCCTGGCATCGAACCCGAGCCATCTGGAGATTGTGGATCCGATTGTCGAAGGAATTGTTCGCGCCAAGCAGAATCGCAAGGGAGATGTGGACCGACAGCAGGTGATTCCCGTGCTCATCCATGGCGATGCGGCTTTCACCGGTCAGGGTGTCGTGGTCGAAACGCTTTACCTTTCCGAGCTTGAGGCGTATCGCACCGGCGGTACCATTCACATTATTGTCAATAATCAGATTGGCTTTACAACCGATCCGAAGGACGCCCGCTTCACCCGCTATCCTTCCGATGCCGCCAAGGCGATTCAGGCGCCGGTGTTTCATGTCAACGGTGATGACCCGGAAGCCGTGGTCCACGCCGCCCGCCTTGCAATGGCGTTCCGGCAGAAATTCAAAGCGGATGTGATTATCGATCTGGTGTGTTACCGCCGCCGCGGCCACAATGAACTTGATGATCCTACCGTGACACAGCCGCTGATGTATGAGGCGATTGCGAAGCATAAAACCACGCGGGAACTCTACGCCGAGCGGCTTCTGGCAGAGCAGGTGGCGTCTTCGGCGGAACTGGATCAGATGGCCCACAGCATTCGCGATCGGCTTGATAAATCGCACGAATATGCCAAGACTTTCAAACCGACGGAAAGCGCACCACCGACGCACGGCCCGTGGAAGGATCTGCTGAAAGTACCCGCGAAGATTGCGGACTGGCGGGCCCCCACTGCCGTACCGGAAGCCAAACTCGTTGAAATCACCCGACAAATCTGCAAGTTCCCCGATCACTTCACTCCTCATGCCAAAATTGCCCAGATGTACAAGGCGCGGCTTGATGCCGTCGTCAGCGGCTCGGGTATTGACTGGGGTACGGGTGAAATGCTCGCCATCGGTTCTCTGCTGGATGCGGGCACATGGGTGCGGCTCACCGGGCAGGATGTCTGCCGGGGCACGTTCAGCCACCGGAACGCGGTCATCTACGACCATAAGACGGGCGAGGCGTTCTCACCGCTGGTGGCGTTTGCGGGTAACCGTTCGCGATTTACCATCATCAATACCATGCTCTCGGAGCTGGCGGTGGTCGGGTTTGAATTCGGTTTTGCATCCGCCGACCCGATGGCCTTGGTGATGTGGGAAGCCCAGTTCGGCGACTTTGTGAACATGGCCCAACCGATCATCGATCAATTCATCGTCAGCGCGGAAACCAAATGGGGCAAATACAACGGCTTGGTGATGCTGCTGCCCCACGGCTATGAAGGCCAGGGGCCAGAGCATTCGCACGCCCGGCTGGAGCGATTCCTGCAGCTCGCCGCCGAGGACAACATCCAGGTCTGCAATCCGACAACCCCGGCGCAGTATTTTCACCTGTTGCGGCGGCAGGTACTCCGCGCATTCCGTAAGCCGCTGATTGTGATGGCACCCAAGAGCCTGCTGCGATCCAAGCAGGCGGTTTCCGACCTGAAGGAATTTTCGCACGGACAGTTTGAGGAGATCATCGATGAAACGCACCCGATCGACCGGTCACGCGTCCGCCGGGTGATCATGTGTTCAGGAAAAATTTATTACGAATTGCTTGCCGAACGCCAGAAGCACCGCATCGAGGATATCGCGATTCTGCGTCTGGAGCAGATCTATCCGTTCCATGCGGAACGCCTGACGGAAATTGCCCGCACCTACCCCAGGGGCGTGGAGATGTTCTGGGTGCAGGAGGAGCCACGCAACAATGGCGTCTATCCGTTCATCGGAGCCAAGCTCCATTATCACTGGCCGGGCATGCAGAAACTGGTGTATATCGGGCGCAAGCCGTCGAGTTCTCCGGCGGCGGGATCGCACGAACGGCATGTGCAGGAGCAGGCGGAAATTATTGCCAAGGCGCTGAGCATTCAGCCACCGGCTTCAAAAACGCCAGCGCCAGCCTCCAAGATTGTGCAGCCCAGCGATGTTGAAGTGCGCGAAGGTGTACCTATCGCCAAGTAGTCGGCGATTTGGCCTCAGAGCTGAAACTCCCGGCACGGGCGCTCCTTACGCGTTTGCATGATGGCCGCCGGGCGCGTTATCGTGCTGGTGGTCATGTTTTTTGGTTTGCAGGATGTTGATTTATGCCTTCTACCGTTATTGATCTTCAAGTCCCCGGGTTGGGGGAATCGGTTACTGAAGCCCGCATCGCCAACTGGGTGAAAAGTGACGGGCAATTCGTCGGCCCGGATGATGTGGTAGCCGAACTGGAAACCGATAAAGCGACCGTTGAATTGCCTGCAGGAAACTCGGGCGTTCTGCGGATCGTCTGCAATCAGGGAAAGACGGTTAACGTCGGTGATGTGATTGCCCGCATCGAGCCCGGTGCGGCCCCCAAAGCCGCGACCGATGCCTCGCCGAGTTCAGCCAAGCCGTCAGCCGAAACCAAATCGGCATCACCAGCACCTGCCCCAGCCGCCGCAAAAACCGCAGGGGATAAACCGCTGGCCCCGTCCGTGCAACGGCTGGTGACTGAAAATCAGCTTGATGCGTCAAAGATCCCCGCCACAGGGCCCGGCAACCGCATTACGAAAGGAGACGTGCTGCAATTCATCGGCACAAGCAATATTTCGACCGCCGATGCCGCCGCAGGGCAACAATCGCGTGATGCCCGGAATTCCAATTCCGTCCGTACGCCCCCCCGCGAGGCGCCCGCTTCCGACGAGGAAACACGCGTCGAATTGAGCAAACTGCGGGAAACCATCGCCAAACGGCTGGTGGAGGCTCAGCACACTGCCGCCATTTTGACAACATTCAATGAAATCGACATGTCAGCCGTCATGGCACTGCGGGAAAAGTATAAGGAAAAATTTGAAAAGACCCACAGCGTCGGGCTGGGATTTTTATCCTTCTTCGGCCGCGCTGTCTGTGCCGCCGCCAAGGCTGTGCCCGCGGTCAACGCTCAACTGCAGGATAAAACCATCGTCTACAAACATCGCATGCATCTGGGCGTTGCGGTGGCGACGGAAAAGGGTTTGGTTGTACCCGTTGTGCGGAATGCCGACCGGATGTCGATGGCACAGATTGAATTGGAAATCAAACGTCTTGCCACCAAGGCTCGCGAAGGCAAGATCGCGATGGATGATCTGACCGGCGGCACCTTCACCATCACCAACGGCGGCGTTTTCGGATCACTGATGTCGACTCCGATTCTCAATCCGCCGCAGTCGGCCATCCTCGGGCTGCACAAAATTGAAAAACGTGCGGTTGTGGTGAACGATCAAATTGTCATCCGCCCGATGATGTATGTGGCCTTATCGTATGATCACCGAATTATTGACGGGCAGCAGGCGGTGACGTTTCTGGTGCACGTCAAGGAATCGCTCGAAGATCCGTCGCGGCTCTTACTTGAAATCTGACCGCAGCGGTCTTTCCTCGATGCCGGAGAATCTTACGCATGCGACAGCGTCCGCGAAACACGCTCCCATCCTCATCCGCAGAGCGGTGGCCGCGGTTTGCGGGTTCGGCATCATCCGCTGCCGGTGTCACCCAGGGCCTTGCGCGGCAGAATGTGCTCCATGAGAATGAGTTGGTCATCCTCATGCTTCGCCCGTCGGTCTGGTACATTCTTGTGACGAGTTCCACGTATATCGTCGTCGTGCTTTCGCTGGCACTGCTTTCTGAAACATCGGCGGTCATCGGAAGATTGATCAGCCTTCCGACCATGGCCACCATCACCGGCATTCTGGTGTTCTGCCGATTGCTTTACGGCGTGATGGAATGGATCGGCCATCACTATATTCTCACCAATTGCCGGCTGATTACGATTCAGGGCCTTCTGCAGCCTCAAATCACGCAGACGGTGCTGGGACGCATCGCGGATATTTCGCGCAAGGAATCGATATCACAGAAAATTTTACGTACCGGTACCCTCACCTTCACCATCGAGGCGGTTCAATCGCAGAGCCTCACCTGGCACTGGATTCGATCACCGCAGAGGGTGGAGCAGCAAATACGCCAGGCGATCAGCCGCTATCGCGGAAAAATGGGGGGATAGGACTCATCGGGCCGGAATTCCCTCCTATGCGCATCGGGCAAGATGATGCAGGGCAGGCGCGGAAGGTCGTTTCAATCTGTTTCCGAGGATTGACTCTTCTGAGGTTAAGTTTATCATGAGTATGCGGCGAAGAACGTGGCGATATCCGTCGCGGCACGCAGTAATTGTTATGCCTGATTTGCAAGGGGCCTTACCGCCATGCTGAAGGATAAGGAAAAAGATACGGCGCCGA
>JAJZNY010000140.1 GCA_021852245.1 Planctomycetota bacterium
CGGATAACTGCCGGTGATCGGCAGAATGCACTCGAGGGCGCGGCGTGCCCGATCGGCATAACGCGATGTGCGTTGGATGTGATCAATATCGAGCATGGCACTGATAAGGACGGCTGAAGCGCTTGGAGCGGCATTATCAAGGTCTGCCCGCATTTGCTTGAGCGGACTTCCATGCAGATCAGCGGACGTGAAGAGTTCACCGGCGGTGCCGCCAAAGAGTTCCAACGCGCTGTCGATTATTCGTCCTGCCAGCGCCAGAGTCTGCTCCGAGTTCTGCGGGTTGTTTGCGACCCAATCCATCAGGCCACGTGCAAGGCAGGCGTAATCATCCAAAAAGCCGGGGCCGAGGGTATTGTTTCCGCATGTTCCACGCAAAACCGAACCGGTGGATGAGATCAGGCGATTGTTGAGAGCGGAAAGCAGGCGTACGCCCGCATCGTAGAAGCGGCCGCCGTTTTCGAGTCGCACGGCATGAGAAAGCGCTGAGAGCATCAACGCGTTCCACGCTGTAATAATTTTTTCATCGACAGCCGGTGCGGGACGTTGACGACGGACGGATTCGAGGCGGTTCATCAATTCCGGCCAGCGCGGATCAAACCAGAGGTCGGCCCGCCCGCGCCCCTTTGCACCCAACTGCAGGACATGGGTTCCCTCCCAATTACCATGCGGGGAAATATCCAGGACGTGTCGGGCAAAATCAAAAAGTTGCGGCTCATCGGCAAGGGCTTCCGTGAGTTGCAGCCAAGTCCACGTGTAATATCGCCCCTCATGGCCTTCGCTGTCGGCGTCCATCGAACTCCACAGCAATCCATCGGTGGACGACATATCCCGCAGCCAGAAATCGATGATCCGCTCGGCGGTCCAGGCATAATCACGCCGTTGCAACAGCAGGGCGGCACGGGCGTATATTTGCGCCAGTTGTGCGTTGTCGTAGAGCATTTTCTCAAAGTGCGGCACATGCCAGCATTCATCGGTGCTGTAGCGTGAAAAGCCCCCGCCCACCAGATCGTGAATTCCGCCCCACTGCATGGAGTCCAGCGTGAGGGTGAGCATCGGCCCGGCGCGCCGGATTCGGTCCGTGATGGCCGGTGGAAAATCCGATGTGCCGGAAGCCGACATCTCCAGCAGTTGAGTCCAGAGAAGAAGTATCTGGTGCGGTGGAAATTTCGGACGTCCACGGAAGCCTCCATGATCCGGATCAAAGCGTTTTTCCGCATCATCCAACACCGCGGTCGGTAATTCGGACGGCTCGATATGATGGTGAATGGAGGTGTGGCGGATCGCCTGTTCCAAGGCGTGCCAAATTTCATCCGCCTGCTCCAGCACCGCTCGACGATTATTCCTCCACGCGGTCGATATGGCGTCCATCAACCGTGGAAATCCAGGCCGCCCCTGTAAATCCTGCGGAGGAAAATAGGTTCCGGCATAAAACGGCTTGAGTTCCGGGGTCAGCCAGACACTCATCGGCCATCCGCCGGAACCGGATAATAACTGGGTTGCGAGCATATACGCTTCATCAATATCGGGGCGTTCCTCGCGGTCAACTTTAATATTGACAAAGTTCGCATTCATCTGTTGTGCGATGGAGGCATTCTGAAACACCTCATGTTGCATGACATGGCACCAGTGGCATGCGGCATAGCCGACGGAAAGAAAAATGGGGACATCCCGCTGCACGGCCTCGGCGATCGCTTCGGAATTCCATGGTCGCCAGTCAACAGGGTCGGCGGCGTGCTGACGCAGATAGGGACTGGCGGCATTTCTCAGTGAGTTCAATTCGGTCTTCATCTGATCTGGCATGTGCATGATGGTCTCATCGCGGTCCGCCGGACTGGAAAATTGCCGACGTTTCAATCAGCACGGTTATAGCATATCTATGCGGAACGTGGGAAATGACGGCCCTTGCTGCCACCGGGCACAGGAGCCGCATTGCCACGTCCGCTAATGTTGCGGGCGAAAAACGCCGACTTAGTTTATACAATGCTGGTTGGAAAGGCGGACAGCGCATGGCAACACTCTACGAACATGAATTTAACCAGGGTGATCCGACCGCGCGCGACATGTGGCGGGTTTTCCGGATCATGGCGGAGTTTGTCGAGGGGTTTGAGCAGCTTTCAGATCTCGGAGCGGCGGTAACCATATTCGGTTCGGCCCGCACGCCGCGCCACGATCCGCTTTACAAAAAGGCGCGCGTATTGGCTGCCTTGTTGGCTCGTAAGCAATTTGCCATTATTACCGGAGGCGGGCCGGGCATCATGGAGGCGGCTAATTCGGGTGCGAAGGATGCGGGCGGCGTATCCGTCGGGCTCAACATCAGCCTGCCACATGAACAGAGTGCCAATCCATACCAGACCATTGCCGTTAATCACCACTACTTCTTCGTCCGCAAGACCATGTTCGTGAAATACAGCCATGCGATTGTCTGTTTCCCCGGTGGCTACGGCACGATGGATGAATTTTTTGAACTCCTCACGCTGATTCAAACCATGAAGATTGATCCGCGCCCGGTGGTATTGATCGGTAAATCCTACTGGAAGGGGTTGATCCGCTGGCTGCGCGGAACCATGCTGAACCAATACAAAAACATTTCGGCTGAGGATCTGCGAATTTTTCGTCTGACCGACGATCCGCATGAAGCCTGTGACATGATTACGCAGGCCGAGACAGGCCGCTGTTACTATCCCCCATCGAGCGGCTTTTCCGGAATTTCGCGGAGTCGCCAGCTTTCTCCCGAGGGCACACGATTCGGTGTGGCGCCGAAAATCAGCAATGAGATGATCGAACAGCCCGCCCTGCCGGAGGGAAATAATACTGACACCAGACGGGTCAAAGCCGGACGCCGGCGCCGCAGATAAGCCAGCACCATCTTCCAGCCTCGGCCATTGCATTGAGCCGTTCGCGCGGCATTCATGTTCTTTTCATGCTCTCACCGTAGGCTGAGTATCAGCATGCAGGATTCGTCCGTCATGCCTGATGCGAAAGGAGATTCATGATGATCCGCCCGCTGCCCCTGATGATCGCGCTGCTCGCGACCGTTGCGATGGGATGCCCGTTGCCCCGAGAAGGCGAACACGCCGATTTCGGCGTTAAGTCGCAAGCGATTTTGAATCGCGACGCTACCATGTCAGTACTGCAATCAGCACCCGCAAAACTTCGCAATAAGCGGCCGATCGTCATCGATCCGGGGCATGGAGGGAGTGATCCGGGCACCCATGGCCGCAATGGAGTAGATGAAAAAACGGTGACCTTGGCGGTCGGCCGCGATCTGGTTCCGTTGCTGCGAAAGGCTCGAATCCGGTTTATTCTCACCCGTGACCGGGATAAGTATGTAAGTCTTCAGCACCGGGTAGCAGTCGCTAACCAGGTACACGCTGCATTGTTTGTGAGCCTCCACTGCGACGAATACAGCCATCACAGCATGCACGGCTTCACGGTGATCTATGCGCAGGGCGCGTCCACCGATTCTCGATTGGCGGCCAGACTCATCGCCGCCGGCCTCAAGCATGAACACTTCTTCTGTCACGACGTGAGAGCGGAAGTCCGGCATCTGTATGTGTTGGACAATACGACGTGCCCTGCGGTGCTGGTGGAAATGGGATTCATGAGTGACCCACGCGATCTGAAGTACCTCTGCTCGCACGGGGGTCAGGTACGGCTGGCGAAGGGAATCGCGCGGGGCATTGCTGCTTATCTGCACGCAACGCCTCGGGCTGAATAAATCTTTCATATGGCTTTCATGTTGGGCGATTACGATGCGGATCATGGGTTTCGGGTGTTCCGAGGCCCCTTTGGACATTTTTAAGGAGTTATTTCCATGCAACACATCTTTCCCAAACTTCTCGTGGCGGCCGGCATCCTGACGGGCGGTCTGGCGTCAACTTCCATGGCAAGCATGCAACCCACGCTGCCCGGGAATGTGAGTCGAATGATGCAGTCTCCGTCGCCGCAGCTGGGGGCAGTCACAAGCTACCGTTACCTTCAACAGCTTGACGGTTTGGCCGGAAGCCAGCTCGCCAATTCAACTTGGGCTTACGTGTCCCCGGGACGGCACGGCACCATGAGATTCGATAGTGACGGTGATCATGAGCATGGCGATCATGATGGCGATCACGAGCACGAACACGGTGATCATCACGACCATGAACATGAGCATGGTGACCATCATGGCGATCACGAGCACGAGCACGGTGATCATCACGACCATGAGCATGAGCATGGTGACCATCATGGCGATCACGAGCACGAGCACGGTGATCATCACGACCATGAACATGAGCATGATGGTGACGGAAATTGAACCTGAAAACCGAAGCGGTAAACACTCCCTACGCCGCGCTGATCCTCCCTCAGGACGGCGCGGCCCCTTTTTCTGTGCGTACTGTTAGACTGTTCCCTGCATGGAGTAGAATCCTTTATTGATTGGGTGGATTTGGCACGTGCGCATCTTACTGGTTGAAGATTTCCGACCCCTTCGAACATCGATAGCACAGGCGCTGCGCGAAGCGGGGTACGTCGTGGACGAAGCTGGCGACGGACGCATCGCCATGTGGTCGCTCGGCAGCCGACACATCGATGTCGTGGTTTTGGACATCATGTTGCCGAGTGTTGACGGTTATGAGGTGCTCAAAAAAGCGCAGAGTCAGCCCAATCCGCCGGCAGTGCTGATGCTGACCGCCAAGGATACACTTGAGGACCGGGTCAGAGGACTGGATGCGGGTGCCGATGACTATCTCATAAAGCCCTTTGCATTGGAGGAATTGATGGCGCGAATCCGGACGCTGATCCGACGCCGCTATCGGGTTGATTCCGCGGTCCTGAAGATTGGCCCGTTGACACTGGATATCAGCGCCCGGCGGGTATACCGAGGAGAGACGGAGGTTGTCCTGAGCGCCAGTGAATATGCCATTTTCGAATATCTCGCTCTGCGGCGGGGGCAGGTGGTATCGCGGGCTGACATCTGGGATCACACGCATGGCGGCGATTCGCCACCAGAAAGCAATGTGGTGGACGTGTTCATCAAACTGCTTCGGAAAAAAATTGATTCGGCCGCAGGATGCCGGATGATCCATACGCGTCGAGGTCTTGGTTATGTGCTGGTGGCGCCAGAATGAAATACTCATT
>JAJZNY010000153.1 GCA_021852245.1 Planctomycetota bacterium
AGGTTCACAATCGCCTGCAGTTCGTCCTCAGCATGGGAAGCTCGGTACAACTTACGCGTAACTCCGCCAAAGATCCCGAATCAGGTCAGTCCATGGAAGAGGCCGATACCGTAACGTGACTCTCAGCCGACTGGGGCGCATTACGACTTCCGAAAGGAATTGGATATTTAGTACGGCATGACCATTCAACTATCCGTAAACTATCCAACAGGAGAGGCCATGGTTCATACAAAGTTGGTTTTTTAACGTAAAAAGGAACTATAACAGTGTCCTCAAAACAAGCTATTGATCTGCTGCTGGCCGCGGCTGAATACAATCGAAATCATCCGTTGCGGAACGGTAATAAACTGCATCTTCCCAGCATGGGCGAGGTGATTATTACCGGTGATCTGCATAATCATCAGAGAAATTTTGAACGTATCAGGAATTTTGCCAATCTCTCCACATTTCCTGATCGTCACGTGATTCTTCAGGAACTTATTCACGGGGGGCCACTCGGCCCGGACGGAGAGGACACGAGCCTGCAACTTCTCGTTGAAGTGTGCCAATGGGCGCTGGATTTCCCCGGCCAGGTGCACTTTCTTCTGGCCAATCATGACCTGGCGCAGATCAGCGGCGTCGCCATCATGAAGGATGGATATGATCTCACGGAGCGATTTAATCGGGCATACGGTCTATGGTATGGCGGTCGAGGGGCGGCCGTCGCCGCCGCCTTTCGTGATTTTGTCGTCAGCATGCCCCTTGCGGCGATCTCAGCCACCGGCCTGCTTCTCGCCCATTCCCTCCCGTCCGACAGTGACATGGCGGCGTTCGACCCCTCCATCCTTCAGCGACAACTCACCGAGGAAGATTATCAGCGAAACGGTTCGGTCTACAAACTTATCTGGGGACGTAACCAGTCTCAGACGGTGATGGATCAGCTGGCGAAAGTGTGGTGGGCGGATATTTATGTCTGCGGCCATCAGGCCCAGGAGGGTGGTTGGGGAACCATCGGGCGAAATATGTTTCTGCTTGACTCATCGCATAATCATGGCGTTCTTCTGCCAATCTTATTGGAAAAGCAATACACGATGGCCGATCTCTCTGCTCGCGTGGTACCCCTTGCCGGTATCGCCTGACATCGCCGGACACCTCATGACTTTGATCACCTTGGTTAACGCCCGAATTCGGGTCGCGGCTATAATCTGAGCAGATAAATTGTTGGGTATTTGCTGGAGAGCGACATTGACAAGTGAACTTAAGAACAAAACGGCTCTTATTACCGGCGCCAGCAGCGGCATCGGCCGAGCGGTGGCTGTTGAGCTTGCCGCCCGAGGTGCGACGGTCTTATTGGTGGCACGCCGTAAGGAGCAACTGCAACTTGCGGCCGAAGAGATTGTGAGATCAGGCGGGATCGCTATACCGATTGCGGCGGATCTCGCCAGCACAACGGAAATCGATCGGTGTCTTACAATCTGCCGCGAGAAGACCGGGCGGCTTGATATTGCCATCGTCAATGCCGGCCGGGGGCTCGCGGGCGGACTTTTAACCAGCGACGAATCCAAGTGGGATGAACTCTATGACCTCAATGTGCTCGGAGCCGCAAGACTCATGCGGCGCTGCGCCCAATGGATGGTCGAACAGAAGGCGGGCGATATTGTGGTGCTCGGTTCTGTTTCCGGCCACAATATTTCACCGTTCAGTGGGTTCTACGGATCGACCAAATGGGCGCTGGCATCCATCGCTGAGGCCCTTCGTCGGGAATTGGCACCGAAGCGCATTCGAGTTTCTACGGTTAAGCCGGGTGTGGTGGAATCCGAATTTCAGGCAGTGGCGGGTTATGACCGTGAAAATTTTTATGACACCATTTCCAAATATGGGGCTCTTCTCCAACCACAGGATGTTGCGGATGCTATCGCCTACATCGTGACCCGGCCGCCACACATATTGGTGAACGAACTGGTTATACGACCGGCAGGACAGGATTATCCTTGAACGCGCACCGGCGCACCTGATTTCCATACTTCAACCAGCTACATCGCACTTACCGCGCAGCGGCGAGGTTCCGAATACGCCGTTGGAACATCTGTTTCAAAAGCGTTCCGCAGCAGATTGATGCCATCAACGAGATCTCTGAACATCACAATCGATGCCCCAAGGCTTTCGTCCGGACCACCAGGCTCAAACGCATCCTGGAAAAAGTTGCCAAGGCCCGCGCCGTGCCGAATAAGGCTCAATCTATTTGATTCAGTGCAGCGGCGGCTATTTTCCCGTTCGGAGATTACGATCTGAAAATTGCAGAATCCCCTGTGCCTCAGGATGAGCAGCCAGATATTCCATCAGCATGCCGTGGTAACTGGTATGTTCCGCCGGCAGGGCATCCAGGTTCAATCGATGGCGGACCGCCATGATGCGCTGCTCATCCGGCCCCTCAAGTTCAATAAATAATCCATATATAGGAAGCTCATCGAGTTCGATTCGCACGTCGTCCAGCATCCAGGAGTGTCGCCATTTCTCAAAGGCGCCGGTTCGCCGGTACCCCAGTCGCAGAAAAAGTCCTGCCGCCAGTTCCGCAGGCTCGGCATGCAGGTCAATCGACGGCCGATTCTGAATATCGCCTGATGGCCGTCCCCCCTTGACTGTAATGAGCGATTCGCGGCGGCCGTCGCGCTGATGTTCTATGGTCCGTACGCGCAGCGCGATGCGACGCTCCGAAAGCTGCCGGTCGGGGGTATCAAAAAATTCATTCCACTCCCTCATCAAACCCAGATCAACAGCCCGCAGGGCGGTCAGCCGCTCGCGAACCGCATCGTGCGACGGGCAGCGGAGCTTGATCTCAATTTCCCGAAATGCCTCCCAATCTCGTTGAGTATCCATAAGTATTTACCCGCTTGCGGATCGGCGTGATCTTTTCATCCGTTATTAAACATGGCAATGCAGACCGTCTGGCCATGAATAAAATTGCTGCGCCCGACCGGTCCAAGTTCGCCAGCAGCGAAAAAACCGGCCAGCGGCAGGGGCCCCAGCATATCCTGCACCGCCGCCACGTCATGGTTCGGACGGCCGAAAAGTCGCTCGCCCCGCCCGTTGCAACTGAACATCAGGGCTCCACGCGGTTTGTCGGCCAGAAGCAGATGTCCCTGTAGAAGGAGACGTAAATCTTCGGTTGCAGTCTGCGCATCCTGCACATGAAATTGAACAATCTGCCCCGCGCTGACCATATCTCCGATGGCGATACTGCCCGTCGTTCGGTCGGCTTCAAGGATATTTCTAACCAGAAAATCGCCACGTGAATAGTTCCCCTTGCGCTGGTCAATCACCCGGCCGATCAGCAGGCCTCGTTTTTCCACCGCAAGTTGATCGATCTGCGTCAGATTACTGCATAATTCGGTGATGACCTCCATCGGCGGCACGTCATCCAATTTTTCAATGACATTGTCGTGTGCGGCGGTAATGGTCATCGGCTCTCCAATCGGCCGACA
Organism: Planctomycetota bacterium; assembly: GCA_021852245.1. Next base: position 3,462 of record JAJZNY010000153.1, read on the forward strand.
CCCTTGAGAGACCAGGCAATCAATCTGAACCGGACCGGCGATTGCCACTCCCACGGCCCCGGCTCGGTATATCCGGTCGTCGATCGCCATGCGAGATTCACCTGCCGCACGGATGCCGCTGGTCATCCCGCCGATAACCGGCACATGAGGCAACCGGGTCGATATCAATTCCAGAAGTTGCGTGATGGGCGTGGTAAACGGATCGCCGAAAAGCAGCAGGCACCTCGTATCTTCACCGGCGGCCAGCGCCTCGTTAAGCGCATCCGGATCCGTCAGCAGTTCCTGCCAGCGGTTGTCGTCAAGACGAAAAGGGGTAATCTGCGCGCTGGGCATCGCCATAGACAACGCTGATATGGCGGTTTGGCTCTCCAGTTCGCGTGCATCACCCAGAACGCTCTGGGCATTGCACGCCAGAAGATGCTCGCATCCCGTCCGGCGCCGCACCTCCGATACAATCCGCTCAAATGCATAATTCAACCGGCTGCTGATAAACAGCACCACGAGATCCGATTTCGACATCGACGAAAGCTGATCGCAGATACTGCGCGTCAGTACCGCCGGATCGCTGTCGGAACATAGCGCGGATTTGAATTCCATCGATGCAATTTCTCCTCGGAATCATTATATCGGCAAAATGAGGCAGGCCGGGCCGACCGGGAAATGGGTCACCCGTGAGCTTCCCGAGTCGGTCCTTGCCGACTCTCCGCAACCGCAGAGCCCGTGCCATGCGGCACCAGCGCCGACGGAATGCTTACACCCACATTCCGTGCTGCCGCGATAAACGTCGCCGGCAGCGGTGCAAGAAACCGCCGTTCATCTTTTGAATTCGGATACGCAAATTGCAGCATCCGACAGTGCAGGTAAAAGTGACTCTCACCTTGACCCTGCGAGGCCTTTCGTGGGGCGGCGTACAGATTGTCGCCAATTAAGCTGCTTCCCACAAACATCATGTGCGCCCGAATCTGATGCAGCCGCCCCGTTACGATTTCAATCCTTACCAGCGATGCCTGATCACTCTGCGCCAGCGTCCAGTAATACGTCAGCGCTTCCTGTCCGGCCGCAGAAATAACAACTTTTTTTACGCCGGTATCGGTCTCCGCCAATCGTGCTTCAATCTTGCCATTCGCCGGCGTCGGCCTGCCGTGAACCAGCGCCAGATATTCCTTTTTAACCTTTCGATTTTGGAAGAGTTTTCGCAGGTGGTCGTAACTTTCCGGCGTCAGCCCCAGAACCATCGCACCGCTGGTTGGTTTATCCAATCGGTGCAGCAGACCCCAATCCCGCCGAGCACCCAGTGTGCGCAATGCATGAGAAAACCGACCGAACGCGGCATTGAGCACGGAATCATCGATATGTCCGAGACCCGGTTGACTTACCATCCCCACCGGCTTATTAACGATGAGATATTCATCATCCAAATGCAGAATATCAAGCGGCAACTGAGCATTGGGAATCGGTACTCCCTGCGCAAGTTGTCGTGAATCGCGAGCCCGGCGATCGGCGCCCGCTGCTGAATATTTCCGCAGCGTCAATGGATTCCCTCCGCAGCAAGCCACCGCTCCGCATCAATCGCCGCTTTGCATCCCATCCCGGCGGCGGTAATCGCCTGACGATATACCGAGTCGGCACAGTCACC
>JAJZNY010000148.1 GCA_021852245.1 Planctomycetota bacterium
CAGGCTGGCGGCGGCCGGTTAATTTTCGATGAACCCATTGCGCTTCCCGCAGGTGTTGGCGAATTGGTTGTGTACGTCGACGAGTCTCCGCAGCGGTGGCGAGTGGCATTGGGGAAAAGCCAAGGGCGGACACGTTTTGTGTCTGCGGAGATTGAAGAGATTGTTCGCTCGTAACCATATCTAATCTAATAGGAGACAATAGTTACCCTCCCATCACTTGTCAACACTTCATTATATTTGGAGGTTAAAGGAACCATTTTTCATAGTTGATTTCATCTTGTGCTTCGATTACGATGGTAATGAAGAGGCGAGCGGTTCCGTGGAACAATTTACGCCGTCGGCACCCGTTTGCTGACGAAGCTGATCGTTCAGGAGAATTTATTTGCCAAGGGGTGAACCAAGGCGCATAATCCCGTCACACGTTGGTAGGGTTGCAGGCTGTAGGGGGCAGGTTTTAGGTTACAGGTTGGCAGGGATCGGATGATGCTTGAATTCGGGGACATGTTTGAGGCGGTCACGGGTAATAAGCCCATGGCATGGCAGTGCAGATTGTATGACCAGTTTCTGGCCAACGACATCAAACCTGTTATTGATCTACCCACCGGCATGGGTAAAACCAGCGTCATGGCGATCTGGCTGATCGCCCGCGCCAAACAGATAGAAGAAAAAAGAACTGAGCGATTACCCACACGGTTAGTTTATGTTGTTGATCGCCGTACGGTGGTAGATCAGGCAACTGATTTGGCGCAGAAATTGGTTAAAAATGCGAAGGAAGCCAAAATCGTAACGCCCGCCATCAGCACACTTCGCGGACAATTGGCCGATGATCGGGAATGGTCGCACGATCCATCTAAGCCGGCGGTTATTATTGGCACCGTGGATATGATCGGCAGCCGATTGCTTTTCAGCGGCTACCGCAGTTCATACAAACAACGGCCTCTGGAGGCCGGTCTGCTGGGGCAGGATTCCTTGCTGATTCTGGATGAATCGCATTTATCCAAACCATTCGAAAAACTCCTCGGCACGATTGAACAATTCAACAAGCCCCGTGGCACGGGCGTCCCACCCGTGAAGCCGATGCAAGTCATCCGCATGTCCGCAACCAGCGGCAAATCCGATGGTGACAAGCGGCCGTTCACATTGGAATTCGACGAGAATGGAAAACTCGACGGAGAAGACGCTGACGATAAAACCGTCAACGAGAGATTTAACGCGAAGAAGACTCTTACGATAAGGCACGATTTTGATCGGGCAAAACTTAACGCCGAAATGGCCAAAGCCGCAATAGAGTTGACGGAGAGCCAATCGCTCAACGGTAGACGCATCGTGGTGTTCGTCCGTAAACCGGAGGACGCCTGCGACATTGCGGAGATAATCCGTAAATACAAGTCTACCAAGACCAAACTTGGACCATACGCTGAAACGGTTGCAGTTCTGACCGGTACCATGCGCGGTCTGGAACGCGATGAGTTAGTCAAAAAGCCTGTTCTGCTCCGCTTTCTAAACGGTGACGAGAAGCCCGGCGACAACAATGACACCGCTTTTCTCATCTCCACCAGTGCCGGCGAAGTCGGATTTGATCTGAACGCAGACCACATGGTTTGTGACACCGCACCATTGGATTCCATGATTCAACGGCTGGGGCGAGTGAACCGGCGAGGCAAAGGCGATGCTGCCGTCGTGCTGATCAAAGAAAGCGGGCCTGCCAACAAAACGGACTTCGATAAAGCATGTATTGCCACATCGAATCTGCTTACCGATGGCATGGATGTCAGCCCAAAAGCACTCGCGAAATTCAAGGGATCACTCACCCCCGAACGGGTCCAACAGACATCTTCGCCTACCCCCCCCACAGTCAAGCTCACTGACATCCTTCTCGACAATTGGAGTATGACCACAATCATTGAACCCATGCCCGGCCGCCCGCCCGTTGCTTCATGGCTGCGCGGCATTGACGAAGATCCGCCGCAGACCACCATCGCCTGGCGCGCGGAACTGGATGTCGACGGTTTCGCGGAATTGGATGTTGACGACATCGAAGAGTGGTTCGATGCACACCGCGTGCTGCCCCACGAAACGTTGACGCTGCCGACTTCCAAGGCGGCCGAGACGCTGGTTAAGCGCTGGAAAAATCTAACTTCGGAACGACAGCAGGCGGTGGGTGGGAGAGCGTGCGTCATCGACCGTGGAGGACTGAGACGTATTCTCTTGAGAGACCTGATCGAGAATCTACAAAAGAAACGGGATGATGCTATTATCAACGCCGATTTGATTCTTCCCGCATCTTTTGGTGGAATTAAACGCAATGAGGGCATATTCGATCCCGCTGATAATTCCGATAAAACTACGGATGTGGCGGATGAACCGGGTTCCGGGGGGGAGCAACGATATCGGGCCATCAGGACGGGTGAAACAGAGCAGCCGCTTTTGGCTGATAGCCCGCCGGATTCGAGTAATCTTGCCAAATTCACACTCGACCTGCCGTCAGATGATGATACAGTTCACCAATTGAGCAGCCTCGTTCCCAAGCGGCAGCGGCCTGAATATGGCACGCGGGAGCAGTTTCTTGCCGAACATGTTGCTGCCGTGGAAAAACATGCGGCCGAGATTGTCTGTCGCCTCGCCTTGGCCGAAGAAGTACAAAAGGCCTTGGAATTGGCTGCCAAATGGCATGATAACGGCAAAGCCCGCGAAATATGGCAACGGGCCGTCAAAGGAAATATGACGGAACCTTTGGCGAAATCCGGAGGCACAATGAGACCTGTTGCAGGCGACTACCGGCACGAGTTCGGCTCACTGTGCGAGTTTGCCGGCGGACATGGCGAAAAGCTCGACAGCGATGTTTTTGATCTGGCCATGCACCTGATTGCAACGCACCATGGCCGTAGCCGCCCACATTTTCCAAAGGGCGGGTTTGATCCCGATGCGCGGAAGCAATCGCCGGAAATTGCCGTGAATGCCATGCGCCGTTTTGCCCGTTTGCAGCGTAAGTACGGCCATTGGTATCTGGCGTGGTTGGAAAACCTACTGCGCTGCGCCGACACGATGGCCTCGGCGAATAGTAATGGAGGTGAGAAAAAATGAAAAATCCAACGCCAAATATCACGATTCCCGTTGATCTCACCAACCCCGGCCAATTCTTCGCCTGCTGCGGCCTGCTGGAACTGGCCGACCGGTTATGGTCGGGAGCGGAGGGGTGGTTTGAAGGGGAACACTTTTATATCAACGTTTCGCCGTGCAATCGAAAGGACTGCTCGCTTCCCAAACGGGATAATGGAACAATGGCGTGCGGCACGGCGGGATATTCCCGCAACCTACTCTCTGAACTACTTGCGGAAGTCAGGGCATTGAGACTCGACGTTGGCGACGATGCTGATTCAGACGATGCGGATGACGACAAGGAAGATAACAGCCCTATCCAGCCAATCGAATTGCAATGGAGCGACGGTCGAGCCGCAATCTATCTTGATTGGTGGTCGGAGAAATCCATCAAACCATGGGCCGGTTCGATGAAGGAGCGTGTCATCCTGCGAGCAATGCTCGATGCTATTGATCCAAAATGTGCTGATCCTTTTAATAAAGTAATGGCCGTTTTATATCAATCGCCAAAATTAACGAAAACCGGAAAGCAATCGAAGCCGAAGAAGAAAGAACCGTTCTATTTCGACCCACGTCGTGGCAATAAATCACACCCGCTTGATTGTGGATTTTCTTCCGATACGCACAAAATGGAAGCGGATTGTTGTCCCGCTCTGGAGGCACTCTGCTTCATTGGTTTGCAACGCGCCCGGCCTGCTGCAACTAGCGTTACCAATCAATCTCGGTATACCGTCTGGCCGAAGCTTTCAGAAAACGCCCCGGGTATTCCCGCCAATCTTCTGGGCGCTGTTATCTGCGGCTCCGTGCGATTGCCTCGCTCAACCAACTATATCTTCAATAACTATTTTCGTACCGACCAACGCAAACACAAAACTTTTTCACAGGCTATATTTGAAAGGAGAAATTATGACTAATGGACAAGACCATAAGTACAAGGCGTATGATGGATGGCTGATGAACGACGGCCCTGTGGCACTGGTAATTCGGCAGTACCTTATCCCCGCCACACAGACGGACGACATCATTTTTCCACCCAGTTACGCAAACCCGTCAGAGAAAAAGACTGATCCGCCGGTCTATAACATTGATGGCGAAGGAGCAGCCTCCGTCTGCGTTCTGGACAGTATTCCGTCTCAGGCGAACCGGCTGGAGCCTATGTTCTCGCTGGGAAAATATAGGGATTTGGTGCCACAGGTCGAGATAAAATTTAAGGATGGATTGATCCGCAATCTTTTGGAGATTGGCCACCGTATTGCCGATGCCGCATTTCGCGGCACGGAACTTGGGCCTGACATAAAAAACGCACTCGATGACTTCAAAAAAGATAATGCACTTACCCTTGCGAGGCTCGCCCCGACCTCCTTGATCTTCGGCGCTTGGGATTCGCGAGACAGTCAAGTCAAGATTCCGCGGCTTATTAATTCAATCATTCGGGCGAGAAACGTCGTTCAATTGAAGCGCTCGGCTCAGTATATTCCCGCGATCAATTATGAAAGTGAAGGCCTCCTCCCGGATGATTTAGAAGGGAAGCCATCCGAGGTCGGCCTTGCCGATGTCCCCTCCGTCCACAAGATCGGTGGGGTGCAGGTAAATGGCGAAATTATCCGCGATGCTTCTCTCAATCTGGCGTCCCTGCGTTGCCTGCGCGGGGGTACCCCAGATGAAACCTTGCGGCTCCAGAGGTACATTCTTGGCTTATCCCTGATCGCGGTGGCAGCGGAACCTGATTTGAATCTGCGGCAGGGCTGTCTGCTCACGCTCAATCCCCAAAAGCCTTTTTCTTCCGAACTCGTGGCGCGCAGCGGTCAACGCACCAGCCATGAAATAGATCCAGTCTTTGCGGCTGAGTTTGCCAAAAGCGCTGCGAGGGATTTCGGGGTATACCAAAGCGAAACGAAAATGCTCACATTTGACCCCAAACGTCTGAAGGCTTGGCTGGACGCCGATAAGGATGCCAAAAAAGACAGGAAGATTAGAAAAGCAAAA
>JAJZNY010000036.1 GCA_021852245.1 Planctomycetota bacterium
GCAACTTCGCGTAAATACGCTCAGCGTTGTATTTGGCCAGCGGAAGATATTCCATCATCAATAAGTTACGAAGTGCATCGGTAGGCTTCGCCTTGAAGCTGATCCAGACTTCGTTGATGTCCTGCGCCACCGCAGTCGTAGTGGTTCGAGTTTTAGCCATGCGGGTCACTCCTTGACCATAACCTTGCGGGCCGCTCTACACATTGCGTCCCAAATCTACCGCCTCTCACCTCCGGCGAAAAACCATCCATGCAATCCGCCTTTGTGCGATCCGACCTGCCGTAAAAGATTATACGCCATCGGCAGCACGAGGTGAATAAACATTTTTCGAGGTTGGAGCGAGCTCAATGGGCGCCCGATCGAAATCCATTTACCTCGGGCACATTCGACTGATAGGTCGATGTCACACGCCAGCATATCGACTCCGTTCGACAGCCCGGCCTGGGCTTAAGTCCTGATCAAAAACAGCCACGCATTTCCATCGGCCCCTGTCACTGCATCCTCACTGATCTTTTCATATTCGCCGGAGGCCGATCTATTTCAAACTCCGTCCAGCTCGGTAAACAATATGCTCCAGCGAGATGCGCTACGATAAAAACGCCGCTGACTTTGTGCGTAAGTTTAATCTTTCAAAACAAATTCGCAAGTGCATGTGCAACTCGCCGCAAACTCCGATCCCATTGGCACGCTATCAGTGGGCTGAGTTGAGATGTTATATTGGTGTCGTCGCCCGGGCGCGGACATGTCCGCTCAGGCGAAATCAATCCATTCACGTCCGGGCCTGACTCATCTTACGGCCGCGAGCCGAGAGAGCCCGCGATGTAGCGCAGGCTCGCCGAGCCCCACCCAAGACAGAGCACTAAACAAACGTTACAATTTGAACGTAGACGCTAAAGTATGGCGTCGAAAATGTTAAATTTCCAAGGAGCACCCCATGGCGGAAAGAACCATCACGACCACGTCACCAAAAATCAATGATGGAGAACCAAATCAAAAATCACCCGAGGCGATCGGTATTTCACGCCGTTCGGTTCTTGCCGCCGGAGCAGCCGCCGTTCTGGTTCGCAAGCGCGGTCGCACACCGCATCGAACCGCTTTGATGCAATGGGCGGATGAAAAAGGGCCCGATTATGGTATCTCGGCGGACGCCATCCGGAAGGCCCGTCGCCGGGCCGCCAAATTGGTATCCAAGATGACCGTTGCCGAAAAAATCAGTCAGCTTGGATACACCGCCCCGGCCATTCCGCGTATCGGTTTACCCGCCTACGACTATTACTCCGGCGAAGCCCTTCACGGTCTCGTGACGGGCCCACCGGTCACCGCCTTCCCGCTTCCTCTCGCCCTGGCAAACGCCTGGAATCCTGATCTCCAATACCGAATTTACACGGCGGTTTCAGATGAAGCTCGCGGCTATCACAAAAAATACAATCGCGGTCTGGCCTATTATTCCCCCCAGACCCTCAACATGGCCCGCGATCCGCGATGGGGCCGCATCGAAGAGACACTCGGTGAAGACCCGTTACTGGTCTCGACCCTCGCTGTGCAGGTGATCCGTGGCATTCAGGGGCCGAGCAAAAAATACCTCAAAATGACGGCGTGCATCAAGCATTTTATCTGCAATGGTACGGATGATGACCGGCATTATATTTCCGAAACTGTAGATCCGCGCAGCTTCTGGGAATATTACACACGGGCATTTGAGGCGTGTGTGCGGGAAGGTAAATCCTTTACGCTCATGTCTTCCTACAACGCCGTCAATGGAATCCCAAATTCCTGCAATCGCACGCTGCTTACCGATATTCTCCGGCGGCGTTGGGGATTCAGGGGGTACGTGGTTTCCGACTGCGACGCCGTGGCGGACATCTGCCGTGCTCACCATTTCGTGCCGACATTTCATGAGGCAGCGGCATTAGCTCTCAACGCCGGGTGCGATTCCAATTGCGGTTACACTTATCAAAAATACACCGCCAAGGCGCTGGCCGACGAACTGGTATCTCTTGATACGATTGATCGTGCGGTAGCGCGCGTGCTGACCGGTCGATTTCTGTTCGGCGAATTCGATCCGCCGGACGCGTGTCCATACAACAAGATCGGTTTCGATGTGGTGGCGTCGCCCGCCCACACGGCCTTGGCTTTGGAAGCGGCTCGGCAATCCATCGTCCTCCTGAAGAACGATGGCATCCTGCCGCTGGATAAAAATAAGACCAAGCGCATTGCCGTCATCGGCCCCACGGCCCTTCAGGCCCACCTCGGCGGATACAGTGGCAATCCGGCACATCGTGTATCGCCACTCGAGGGAATTGCCAGCGCGCTTGGAGCGCACGCCTCGTCCGTACCCGGCATCCGTGCATCCGATTTCGTCAGCGCATCTCCGAATGTCCAAACGCAGTCGTGTTCCGAAGGAGGCCTGAATGTCTGCAAGTTAAACCATGACAGTTGGCTGGAATTGCCGGCCACTGATATCACAGGAAAGACAGCACTTCTTGCCCGCGTGGCCAGCAACGGTCCCGGCGGACGACTTGAGGTTCATATTGATTCCCGCCATGGCCCGGTGATCGCCCACTTCGATGTCAAGAACACGGGGTGGGGACAGAATTGGGTCACGCTGCATAGCCAGTTGAAGGCCGCCGGCGGCAAACATAAGCTGTTTCTTACCTGCAGCGGCGATGGCAAAGCGCTCTTCAACCTTGAATGGATCGCATTTACACCCATCGTCTATCAACACCATGGCATGACTCCGGCTACGGTCATCTGCGAACCGGGTTGTACGGTGGTGGGAGCGGCCGACAAAAACCAATTTGAGCGTGCGGTCCAGGCGGCGAAGGAAGCCGATGTGGCCATACTCGTGCTCGGGGCCGATCAGTTGGTGGACGCTGAACAGCATGATCGGGACTACATTCATCTGCCCGGAGCTCAGCACGAACTCGCCAAAGCCGTCTTTGCCGCCAACCCCAAAACCATTCTGGTCATCTCGTCCAACTGCCCGGTTGCCGTGAACTGGGAAAATGATAACCTCCCCGCCATTGTCGGTGCTATTTTTGCCGGCCAGGCGCAGGGAACCGCCATCGCCGATGTATTGTTCGGCCATTATAACCCGGCCGGCAAAACGGCCGTCACCTGGTATCGTGATACCGGCGAACTCCCTCTGTTCCATGATTTCGACATTACGAATCGCACCTACATGTACTTCAACTGGAAAGTCCTCTATCCCTTCGGTTACGGGCTGAGCTACACCACCTGGCACTACAGCAATCTGAAACTCAGTTCGCACCGCCTCACGGCCAGTCGATCCATGAAAGTTTCTGTAGATGTGGCGAACACCGGCAACGTGGATGGGGATGAAATTGTCCAGTGCTACATCACACCGCCGCAGGTGCCCGGCATCAAACGCCCAAACAAGCAACTCGTTGCCTTCAAGCGTGTGCATATCCCCGCCGGCAAAAAGGTTAAGGTGGAGTTTGATCTGCCTCGAACCCAGCAGGCGTTTTATTACTGGGATGAGTCGCGCCGCGAGTTTGTTTCACCGCCGGGAACCTTCAGTGTGTTTGTCGGCCAATCGTCGGCTGATGACAAACTGCGACTCAGTGCCGAGCTTGTTTAATCGGCAGGCGTTGAGGCCGGGCACGCTGAACGTTTCAGGCTTACGCCCCTGATCGGGGTTGAATCTGCTCATGCGGATTACGCATACGCCGAGCGTCATGGCGTTCGGATGGTGCGATGGAGCTTTTTGAGGTCGCACGCCATTGCCCATCGCGTGATTAGGTCCGATGTTCTCTCACAGCGGATGCCCGATGCAGCCCAAAATCCGACTTCGTCCTATTCATCAGTTTTACTGATTGCTTAGCCGCACATTATCGCGTATACTAATGTCATGAATCGAAATCATGTCGCCTTGTTTTTAGCCGTCGCCAAAGCAGGATCATTCAGTCGGGCCGCGGAAACGCTCTTCATCGGGCAGCCGGCCATCTCCATGCAGGTGGCGGAACTGGAAAAACATCTCGGAGTTCGCCTGCTGGAGCGAAGCCGCTCCGGTGTGACGCTCACCCGTGCGGGGAAAATATTATTTGACTATGCCGCCCGAATCGAAGCCATCGAGGCGGCAGCCCAAAAAGCGATTGACGATTTCAAAAGAGCCGCTGCCGGTACGCTGGCCATTGGAGCCAGCACCACCATCGGCGCCTATCTCCTGCCGGACATGCTCGCCGAGTTCCGCCGCCGGCGCCCGGGTATCGAGGTCACGGTCGAACTGGCCAACACCAGCGTCATCCAGGAGAAAATTGCCGACGGTTTGCTGGATATCGCCTTGGTTGAAGGTTTGATCTCATCGCTGCCCGATCCGGTCATCTTTCATCACGACGAACTCATCGTGATCGCCCCCGCCGATGGCCCATGGTCCAAAACTCCCATCACCCTCGACGAACTGCTGCACGACCCGCTCATCCTGCGGGAAATGGGCTCGGGGACCCGAGCGGTGTTTGATGATTTTCTCACTTCCCGCGGTCTCAAGGTCAAGCCGACTTTGGAACTCGCCAATGCGGAAGCGATTAAGGAATTTGTACGGCGGGGTTTCGGCCGGGCGGTTATTTCCGCATTGGTGTGCAAAGAGGAAATTCAGCTCGGCTCGATCATCGAGGTCAGAGTTACGGGTATGTCGATCAAGCGTCCGCTGCATCTGGTGACGACTGGCGGAAAAAATCCTGCAGCCGAGGCATTTATCTCATTGGTCCTCGGAAAATCGCGGAAATCTTAATCACGCCTTCTCTGCGGTATTCCCCGGCACCAGGAACTGCGGTCGAATGGTGATCACCCCGCTCTCGCTTATACTCAATGGAGGTTTACAGGTTCGGTCAGGGTGGCCATGGTACGCGTTCGCCTGTTTTTTCTTCTGTCGGTCGTTCTTCTGGGTATGACCATTATTGCGCTGCGGCTCACGCAGCTTCAGGCATTTGAGGCCGTCCATTGGCGGGCCAAATCCCGCAGTTTTGCCTATCGGCACTATATTATTCCCACCATGCGGGGGCCGATTGTCGATCGGTTCGGACGCATCTTAGCGGTCGATGAACCGTGCTATAACCTTGCTA
>JAJZNY010000040.1 GCA_021852245.1 Planctomycetota bacterium
CCGTCAATGCGATACGGCAGCATGACGGGGGTTGCTCCGATCGCGGCGGCGAGAACCGGGTAGAGGGAATAACTTGGATCCAGCATCGCGACCCGGTCTCCGGGAAGCAGACAGGCCCGGAATACGATGGAGAGGAGTTCATCCCCCCCGTTGGTGGTCATGATGAATTCCGGATCGACGCCGTGGACACTGGCCGCCATGGCCCGGAACCCGCGTGCGTCCGGCGAAGGGTAGCGCCGCAGTTGTTCATTGGTGATTTTGGCAATCGCCTCGCGGACTTTTGGCGACGGGGGGTATGGATTTTCGTTGGTATTGAGCTTGATGACATCCAGCGATTCGGGCTGCTCGCCGGGGACATACCCGGCCATTTTTTCAACATTAGGGTTTACAAGACTCATGATCGTTCAGCACACCTATCGGCACATCCGCCACACTTCAAAGGTCTATTGTACTCGATCGCGACACATCGGCGAGACGACCCCGCGTTTCGGATCAGGATGGCAAAAATACCCATTCTTGCATGGTCGGCGATCGGATACCCGGCCGTCTGCATCGGAAAATAGAACTTCCGGGCCGACCGTCGGGGGTGGTAACGGGCGAACTGTTGAAAAATTCCGAATATGGTTAACATATCTTGCATGGCAAATGCGTCAGAAAGTCCGTCAACGGCTAAGTCACATGGAACGCCCTGCGTGCGGCAGGTTTCGGTATTTGTTGAAAATCGCGTCGGAATGCTGGCATCGCTGATGGGCATCTTCGACGAATCGGATGTCAAAATTCTGGCCCTGACGGTGCTGCAGGGGTTTGATTGTGCCGTGGTGCGATTTGTCTTCAATGACACGGATGTGGCGGCACAGATTCTCAATACCCACCATTACCCATTTTCCATCTGTGAACTCGTAGCCGTGGAAATGCCGGAGGGAAGTGCCGTCGACGGGCTGGCGCGGATCGGCAAGGCCCTGCTGGCGGCGGAGATCGACATCCACTACGTCTACGGCCTGATTACCAATCCGTCGCGTGATCCGACGGTGGTGATTCACGTGGACAATCCGGCATTGGCCAGCATCGTGCTTTCGGATGAACATTTCAATCTGGTTGATGAAATAGACCTGCGCTAAGCGGCCGCGAAATCGGCTCAGACACGCGAGTTCACAACTCTTGAAAAATCAGTAAAAAAACCGGGATAGGTCTTCGCGGTGCACCCCGGCTGGTTGATCCGCACCCCCTTGATGCGCAGGGCGGCAACGGCAAACGCCATCGCCATGCGATGGTCATCGTAGGTGTCGATGGCAGCCGGGTGATAAGATTCGGCGGGGTAGATTTCAATGGAATCTTCCGTCGTTCGCACCTGGGCACCGAGTTTGCGAAGTTCCGTCTCCAGTGCCGCAAGCCGATCGGTCTCCTTCACACGCAGATTCGGAACATTGACAATCTTCGTAGGGCAATCGGCAAACAGAGCCACAACCGCCAGAGTCTGCACCATGTCCGGGATGCTGTTCATATCGATGGTCAGGCCGGTTAACCGTTTTGGACCGGTCAACTGCATCGAGGTGTGATCCATGAATACGTCCGCCCCCATCTGGCGGAGCACATCGGCAAAGAGGACATCTCCCTGCAATGAATCCCGCCCCAGCCCCGGGATTTCGATCCGACTGCCGGGAGTAACCGCCGCCGCCGCTAGAAAGTAGCTGGCATTGCTGGCATCGGGTTCAATGGCGAAACTGCAGCCGGTATAGCCGGACGGGGCGGCGACGCGTATGCGTTTGACTCCATCGTCTGCGCCGGGGACCTGCTGTGGTCGGTTGCCGAACCGCTTCATCATTTCCATGGTCATGCGCAGATACGGCTCGCTGGTGACCGGACCGTTGAGTTCAACTTCCACCGGCGCCCCGGCAAGCGGAGCGGCAATAAGCACGGCGGAAATGTACTGGCTGCTCTTGGTCTGCTCAAAGCGGCAAACCCCGCCTGAAAGGCCCCCGCCGGTGATCAGGGGTGGGTAGCCGTCGTTTAATTCAAATTCCACGCTTCCGCCGAGAGATCGGATCGCCACCGCAAGTTCGCCGATGGGGCGCTCCCGCATACGGGCGTTGCCGTCCAGCCGATAACGCCCGGGGGATGCGGCACATAGGGCGGTGAGAAAGCGAATGGCCGTACCTGCGTTCTGGCAGAACAGATCAATCGATCGGTGTGCGAATGCCCCGCCGGTGCCCGTGAGGGTGATGGTTTGGTCGGAATCATCGACGAAGATGGGAATATCGAGTGCTTGCAGGGCTTCGATCATGCGAAGCGTGTCGTCGGCAAAAAGCACACCGGTGAGGATGGATTTTCCCGAAGCGATGGCGGCCAGAGCCAGCGCACGATTGGTGATGCTTTTACTGCCTGGAAGAATGACGCCAGCCGCGAACGGTGCCGTCACCGGTGGGATATCAATCCAATCGGCCACTGTCGCTGCCATCATGATGTCTACGCTCTCAGATACGGAACGATTCGGTCAATCAATGGCCGCCAACGCGCGGCGGGATCGGTACCTTGGGGAAAATTTTCTGGATAGTCCCGGCCTGCCCCTGCGAGCCGGTGAGTTCATTCACAGCCAGCAGCGTGGCGTCTGCATTGGATGCGGATGACAGACCGCTGATGGTGAAATCGCTGGTTCCGGTCAAGGCATCAAGGGCGGCGGCAAAATTCGCCATCGCCGTCGGCGCCATCTGCCTCTGCGTGCGGTTGAGTTGCTTCAGCGCCCAGTACTGGCAGGTGTAGCTGAGCAGATCGGTCAGATTCGTCGCCGCCGTGGTCTTTTCCGCCGCAGTCAGGCTCGGCTTAGCCTGAAGAATGGCAACGAATGCCTTGGCCAATTCTCCGGCTTGTGCGATCGTGGTCGGGGGGCGAAGTGAGAACAGTTTGACCTGGGCACCGAGAACACCGTTGAGAGATGAAATGACGCCCGCCGGAACGGGCGAAAATTGCGCCAGGGCCGTGACAATTTTGGCCGCCACTAGGGGAGACTTTTCCACCTTCAGGGCCGCGACCAGATTATTTTCCGCTTCCTGATAGGCGGGCGGGATCGATTGAAGCTGCGGCAGAATACGAATCAGGCCTTCCGCGCCCCAGTAACGAACGCCGGTATTTTTACTCTTTAATGCTATTTCGAGCGAACTCTGCGTGCTCAGGTCATCAATCCGCCCCAGCGCCACCGCCGCAATCAACTGACGCTGCGGGTCACTGAGCAGCGGCCGCAAGGCCTGACTCACCAGACTGCCGTAGTCGTAGCTGAAAACGGCCGAGGGTTGCTGGCCGGCGGTCTTCAGCGGTTTGAGAAGCCGGTTCGCGTCATGAACCATTCCGGAATGCGATTTGTTTACCTTAAGACGATCAACCCAATATTGAACATACGCCTTGAGCTCGCTGGTCTGAGAGGAAGAGAGGGTGGAGATCGTTGCTGACGGTATGGGGGGCGCCGCCGCGTCACTTACGACGCAAGTTCCCAAGGTCAGCGCCAAAGCGGCGATCATCGATTTGAGCACAACATTTTTCTTCAACTGCACCGGCAATACTCCTTGATCGCAACCCGATAGATAGCCATCCCAAACAGTACCACGGCTGCGGCAAGGTTTCAAGAACCGCAAGGTTATGATGGGTGCCCGGGCAGGGCAATTTTTCCGAGCACCCGTGGGGAGTGCAGATGCCCCTGCCTGCTTCGGCATTTTGTGGAGGCCGTGGAACATTCCGCGAGCAGCTTGGTTGGCGCCGATTTATTCGCGCCCGGAAAGCCGCCACACGCAATATTTTTGCTTTGCCGACGCCGTCTGCATGCAACGACTTTATGGTTACCAGTTCGCTGTCGGCATGACCTAGGCGGAGCCGACAACATTAACCGCAGAGAAACAAACCGCTTTAACCGGGGGGCGCAGAGGATGGCCGCCGGCCATCCGCCGTTTGATTCCACCTGCCCTGCGCGTTATGGTTTCCGGAGTAATTGAAATGTCGGGGCTCCTATGGTCGCTATCGATGAAAAATCAATGCCAAACTCGGAAACGGACCATCGCCGCACGCAGCCGCTGGTGAGTCATCTGTATCAGGGAATGGCGCTGGATGCGGTAACGGGGCTGTGCTATGAGCGGATTCGCTTACGTTCCGATCGACAGAAAATGTCAGCCACAGCCCCAGTTGACCGCGACGAGAAATGTCCCGCCCACTGCGGTGCCACTTTCTCGTCCGCCACATAGAAACAAAGGGGTTTTGTCTATGTCCACAGCTACTCTATCCCCTTGGCGACGCGTAACGGGTGACTGGTTAATACTCGTGTGGCTGGCCGCCCTTGTGGCGCTGCCCTACGCGATGAGCCTTTACCCGCGCTCCGATGCGCAGGCTGCTGCTGGGCTTCTATTCGGGCTATTGATCATCGCCGAGTGGGCGGTGATGCCGCCCAATTCACTACCGCGCGACGGTGGCCAGGCGCCATCGGGCCGGAGGCTCTCAAAATCCCCCAAGCTCAACTTGGCTTTGATGATACTCATATCATTCTTTGACGTCGTTTATTTCGTACCCCACATCCACGCCCGGGTGCGGGCGGTGGCAGGCGTAGCCGCCCGTTCACCGGTTGAGGTTTCGCTGCAAAATATCATCGAGAATATCCAGACCCGGAACGGGAGATTGGAAAGTTTGGCGGCGCTCGTGCAGTCGGGCGCAATAACCCCGCAAGACCTGCGCCCCGTCGGCATGTTGGTGACTCCCGATCCTTCGGGATTGGAGAAAATAAAGCATGCCGTCGCCACGGATGACCAGAGGGCGTTGTCGAACGCGGTGTCGCGGTACAGTATCTTCCGTTACTTGCCAGGCAAGGCCGCGGGCATCGGCGGTGCGGCGCCGGTCCCGCTGGTCATAAGCAAAGAATTGCGCGATCTGGAGTTCGGCTGGGTCAGGTTCTTGGGGTTCAGCGACGGGGAGGTCGTCGAAGTGGTGGCAAGCCCATGGTCGTGCATTGGCTCGGGGCCAATAATTGACATTCTGCGTCGCGGCTCGAGGGAGCAATGACTTCATCGAGCCCTCTTTTTGCGCCGAGCAATCGCCG
>JAJZNY010000305.1 GCA_021852245.1 Planctomycetota bacterium
GCTTCGCATCCAGATTCGAAAGCGGTTCATCAAACAGAAATGCCTGCGGGTTGCGGACAATCGCCCGCCCCAGGGCCACACGTTGCCGCTGGCCGCCGGAAAGTGCCTTCGGTTTGCGGGCCAGAACATCCGCCAGTCCCAGCGATTTCGCCACTTCCCTCACCCGCTGGTCGATCATCGCACGGGTAAGGCCCAGTTCACGGCGCCGCATCTCCAGCGAAAATGCCATGTTCTTATACACACTCATGTGCGGATACAGAGCGTAATTCTGAAACACCATCGCGATGTCGCGATCCTTGGGCGCCACATCGTTCACCACCCGCCCGTTGATCTTCAGTTGCCCCGACGAAATCGCCTCCAGCCCCGCAATCATCCGCAGCGTGGTCGTCTTCCCGCAGCCGGACGGGCCCACCAGTACGATGAATTCATGATCTCCGATGGTAAGTGAAATATTATTAACAGCCGGTGTCCCGTCGGCGTAGATCTTCGATACATTTTCCAGTTCAACCGTCGCCAATGTGCTTCGCCTTCAATCCCGTCGTGATCGTCCGTTGCGTCATTCCACGGCCCATCCGTTCTTCACCTTCGCCCCGCCCGCAATCCGCAGAATCCCACACCCTCCGGAAAGGATAGCCCCGCTCGCCTGCTCCGCCTCCTCAATGCACGTGACGTATGATCTGCCCGCGGACCAGAAATACAATCTCCTCCGCGATATTCGTGCAATGATCCGCGATCCGCTCAAAATTCTTCGCCACCATGATCATCGATAAATCAGCGGGTATCCGATTGGCGTGCGCCGCCATCTGCGTCTGCAGATCATTATAAATCTGGTGATACAACGCATCGATGAGATCATCCCCCCGGCAGATCGCATCCGCCAGCGATGGATCGTTCAGCCCCAGGCATCGCGTGGTATCACGAAGCTGCTTGAGCGTCGATCTCGCCATGCCCGCCAGTTCCACCGGAATCTCCTGCCCCGCCTGCGCAAAGTCCGGCACCATCAGCGCGATGTTGTACGCACAATCACCAATCCGCTCCAAGTCACTGTTGATCTTCACAATCGCAAACACCGTCCGCAGATCCTGCGCCGTCGGCTGGTGCTCCGCCAGCAGGTTGATCGCCGCCCGCTCAATCTGAACCTCCTCCGCATCAATCTGCTGTTCATTATCAATGACCGACTGCGCAATCTCCGGCTTCCGCGAGATCACCGCCTCCGTCACCTGTTCACATGTCCCCTGCACCAGTGCCGCCATATCCACACACCGGTTGAGCAAGGTTTCCAAGGCATGCGCAAATTGAACCGACAACGTTTCATTCCTGCAATAAACGACGCGAAAGAAGTATATCGGCAAGACCGGGGAATACACAAACTTCCCTCCTCCCCGCTCCAGTCAACCATCCGAATGGCTCCCGGCCGACCGCCTCGTCGCCTACCGCCGCCGCTCCGCCTCCCGAACTTTGCCAAATGCCGCCTCCGGTGTTAAAGTGCCCGGCGATATGACCAACACCCCATCACAAATCATCCGCTCCAAACAGCATGGGGTCGCTTGGCTGCTCCTCTCAACCTGCACCATTTTTTTCGGCGGCTGCACCCATATCGCCGGGGTCGTCGTTTATCAGGGTTCGCACATTCCCGCCAAAGGGGCCGTCGTAAGTGTCGGCGAACCCGCCACCGGTTTCAGCTACCAGCCGCACCCCGTCGACAAGACCGGCCATTTCAGTTTCTATACCGATCCTCTGGATACCTCCAATATCTGGGTTGTTCCCCCGCACGGTGATCCATCTTTGGACGCCATCCATCTTCAACCCAGCCAGATCAGTTCACACATGTATGTTGTTTTGCCAAGCCAATAAATTTAGGCAGCCGGACATTTGAAGCCCAATTTCCCCTCTCCAGCGTCCCATTCACTCATCCCGTGAAAAAAGCCGGCAGTAAAAAAAAATCAATTCAAGGCTCACCATTCGTTAGCGCATGCCCTATAACATAGTTTGCAGGGTTTTCGGCAGATGAATATTTGCGTCGGCGCGCCATGCCCGCTATTCTTGAATCAGCCCCACTGGAGGGGCAGAGATTAAGCTCACAGAAGGGCGAAACAGAAATCTGCCACCGGCGTCAAACGTTTCCGTTTGATAACTGTCATCATGCAGGCTGGAGGGAAGTTTTGCCCAGCGATTTATCTTGGAGGCTGCCTTAATCATGCATTCTACTATCTGCGACCAAACCCTTCTGACTCTTTATCGGTCCCGCCGGCGCATGGCCGTATTACTTGGAGGCGCGGCGATGGCGGCCGCAACTACGGCATTCGCCACTCCCAGCGGCATCGGTTTAACTGCGTTGCTTTCAGCAAATCCAAACTTAACGGGCGCCGGCGTCAACGTAGCCCAGGTGGAAGCCTCCCTGACTCAATCCACCTCATCCACCTCCACATCTTCCCCGGATGAATTCGAGGTAAATCCCACCGCCGTGAATCAGCCCCAATCCCTTTTCACCTACATCAACGATCAGGGCACTCAAACCACATCCTACACCTCCGCCGAAGGTTCCTCCCATGCCGACACCGTTGGCAATCTCTTTTACGGTGGCGTTCCATCCGGATCATCCTCTTCCTACGGCGTCGCACCCGGTGTGGCAAGCGTCGCAAATTACGATGCCGGTTGGTTTGGCGGTAACAACATCGGCCTCTCCGAAAATAGTACAACGCAGATGCTCTACCCCACCGGCGTCCAGAACCCGACCGTCAATAACGCCCAAGTCATCAACCAGAGCTTCATCTTTTCCATCCCATCCACCTTTACCACCGCCGAGCAGGATCAATACATTCAGAATGTCGACTGGGCCTATGACCAATATGTCAATACCTACAACACCATCATCGTCAGCGCCGTTGGAAATGATGCCAATCCATCCACCACCCCGTATCAAATTAATCCGCCGGCCACCGCGTACAATTCAATTGCCGTCGGCTCCTACAACGGCCTGACGGAAGACGGCCCCACGTTTGACGGCCGCAGCAAGCCCGATATCGTCGCGCCCGGCAGCGAGACCAGCTACGCCACTCCGCTTGTTTCCGGCGCAGCGGCCCTCATGGTCCAAGCCGGCAATCTTTCCACGGGTTACTCTGCAACCACCGCCGGAGGCTGGACTCAGTCGCAGTATGATGCCAATGCCGTTCTGCCGCAGACCGTCAAGGCCCTGCTCATGAACGGTGCCGTCCAACCCACGGGCTGGACGCATACCGCCACCGCACCGCTCGATCCGCGATACGGCGCCGGCGTCCTCAATGTCAATAACGCCTATCAGATTCTTGCCGCCGGCCGTGCCGCCGCCACCGCGTCCAATACCAGCACCGCTGTCATGACCACTCCCACCATTACTCAGGCCTCCGGTTGGGATGTTGAGACGCTCGATAATAATGGGCCGCACGCAGTGATAAATCTCTCCACCTTTGTCGACCACTACGTCTTCACCGCCGTCGCCGCGAATCCGGGCCAGATCGATTCCTTCAAGGCCACATTGGTCTGGAACGCCCAGACCAACAGCGGCACCCCCCTCAACACCACCTTTTCCGAAAAGCAGACCCCGATCTTTCTTGAACTCTATAACGCCGCCAACGGCTCGCTCGTTTCGGAAAGCATCAGCACCGTTGATAACGTTCAGCAGGTCGACGCCTTGCTTACGCCCGGCAACAATTACGATCTGCAGGTGCTCACCAGCGGCAGTAATTTCAGCAGCAGCGATGTCTACGCCCTCGCCTTTTCCACCTCGCCCGTTGCCGTCGCCACTCCCGAACCCGCCGCGTTGGGTCTGATGGCCATTGGAGCCGGATTGTTGCTTTTACACCGCCGTCGTCGATCACCGGGCATCTAATGGTCGCAATCGCACGGCTGAATCACGGGTGTCATCAACAGCACGCTCACAGACGATGGGGTTGTTGTTTTCACCATCGGTTCAATATCCCGCACTATGCCGTGATATTGATATAGATTTATGTGCAATTCTGATTTCGATACGCGGCTCCGTCCACGCATAACCAGCGAGTCGTTCCGACATTTCGATATTGCGCAATACCCAAATCTGACCTCTGCCTGGTACGCGCATTGATCGCGAAATCATTCGAATTTGACTTTGAATGCGAAAGCGTACTCTCCGGGTTTATGCTTGGGCGGAACAATAGTCAGCGATTGATTGGTTTGTTTCCACGAAAGCTTTTCGTGACAACCAAGCAACTCCACTGCCGCAATTTTTCCGGGTTTGGTATCTGCGCCCAACCCCAATGATCGAATCACAAAGTCTGTAGTCTGCCAGCCAAGACATATGGCATACACAACGGTACCCGCCTTGTTACGGGTAAACCGGACAGTTCCCGGCCCAAGATTTTTAGTCGATGCATATCCGTTGTATGCCCCCGTTGTTCCTTTTGGATTGTTGGAAGTATCGGCAGCCACCTCTAACATGCCTTCACCAAAAACCTTCCAGGGGCGGGTTGAGTAGATGGCCTCTCCATTCGTGGCAAACCACGCGGCCAATTCTTCAAGAATCAATCTTTCCTTACGATCTATAGTGCCGTCTGGTTTACCAGGAATATTCAGGATGAACGTGCCGTTTTTACTGACCGCATCAACCATCCAGTGAATAATCTGCCGCGGCTGCAGGTAGCCCCCATATTTACCGGGATGATTAAAAAGCGCCCGCTGGTAATGCCACTGCCCGATGCATGTTTCGGACTGCCACGGGTATTCCATGATTTGGTCCGTCACGCCTCGCTCCAGATCCGCAACGACTGATTTGGTAATGTCGAGCGGGACGTACTTCACATTGATGACGGCCTGCACGCTTCCGTGCATTTTGAGGCTGCGATTGTAGAAGTAGGCGCCGATATTCATACCCGCCCAGCCCAATGGGAGCAGATCATTATCAAAATATAGAACGTCTGGATTGTACTGGTCGATCAGATCTCGGGTACGATCGTAAAAGTTCTTACTGAAGGTGAAGTCGGGCAGTGCATTGCGAGGATGTTTTGGCCCGTATAATTGCTGTGGATCGAGACC
>JAJZNY010000350.1 GCA_021852245.1 Planctomycetota bacterium
TATCTGGGGCCAAATGCCCCCTATCGAGTCACTCTTCGATCGGGTTCCGCCATGGGTCTGACAACGGGTGATCTGGTTTCGCTCAACGGCGTGGTGGTGGGAAGCGTAACGTCCGTCTCACTGACATCGGACATGCAGCAGGCTAAAATCGATTTATCCATTTATCGCTCCATCAAGCTTCCAGTGAATACCGTTGCACTGATCGGCACGAAAACCATCGGGACGCCCTTTGTATCGCTCTACGTACCGAAGGAGCATGCGGTGGGCTATCTTCCGACCAACGGTTCAGCCCATCTGTCGGCCAAGGTGGCATCTTCAGGCCTGATTCCGCATTCTGTGGTAGAAGGCTTCGCCACGCTGAAAGTGGATTTCACAAAACTCAGCGGAAAGCTGGACCGGGTTGCGGACGATCTGCATTCGCTGCTTAAACCTGTGGTGCTTACCAGCGCGCAATCGCACGGGGAGGCTGCCGAGCCCGGCGATTTAAATAATATCAGTGCGCTGGTCCAACGGCTCAATGTGACGGTTGATTCCATTAACCGTCTGGTAAGCAGCCGACGTCTTAACCAGCAGGTTCATACGATTGTTGCCAATATCGCCCACGCGTCAGACCAACTGGCCGTCATCCTCAAACAGGTGCACCATCTGGCGGGTCGGGCGGGTGGATTCATCACCAAGGCGGATAAGACGGCATCGGATGTCGATTCCACGGTCAATCAGACGCATCAGGAAATTATTGCACTGAGCGTAAAACTGACGCATGTCCTGCAGAACGCCAATGTGATCCTCGCGTCGATCGCGAAGGGACATGGTACGGCGGGAAGATTCGTCAAAGATCCGCGACTTTACAATTCACTGCTGATTGTCACGCAGCGGCTCAAGCACACGATCACGGGCCTCGACGCACTGGTAAAACAGATTAAAGCCGAAGGATTTGACGTCAATGTCGGCTTTTAAACCGGATTGCAGTGAGCCGCTACTGTACGGCGGGGGTAACCGCCCTGTCGCAATCCGGGGTAAAGGCGGTCAAAAAGTATTATGATCCATCCAATGGGAAACGATCAGATCACGGGGATTGAATCCGGACGGGCGAGCGATCAGGAGGTCATTGATCGCCGGGCCCAGGCGTGGCAGACGCGCCCGCTGCTGCGTGATGTTTATCGTGAATATTTTGAGCAAATGCGGCAGCATTTTGCGTCGGACGCAACTGCGGCGACTCCGTACGGCACGGTGGTGGAAGTGGGAGGAGGTTCCGGACATTTTCGGAGCTTTTACCCGCAGATGATTGTAACGGACGTTCTGCCGACGCGGCACATCCATCTGGCCGCCGACGCCATGCATCTTCCGTTCCGTGATTCGTCGGTCAATAACATCGTCATGCAGGATGTGCTGCATCATTTACCCCTGCCGCTGCGTTTTTTTTCCGAAGCCCAGCGTGTATTGAAAGTCGGCGGCCGGGTGGTTATGACCGAGCCGTTTATTTCACCTGTGTCGGGCCTCTGCTATCGGCTCTCGCACCCGGAGCCGGTTGATATGGATGCGCCGCTGTTTCGATCACAATCAAATCCGGTCGGCGAAGATCCGATAGCCGTCATCGGATCCGGGGCGTTTGCCAGCAATCAGGCCATCCCCACTCTATTATTTTTCCGATATCTTGGACTGTTCCAGCGCCGTTTTCCCCATCTGTCGGTGATCCACCGGGAGGTGCATTCCACCATGGTTTATCCTCTTTCAGGCGGCTTTTCCAAGCCGGTGTTGCTGCCGCGGTTTGCCGCGCCGGCGGCCCGGATGCTGGAAAGGATGCTATCACCGCTGACGCGATGGATGGCGTTCCGGTCGTTGATCGTGGTGGAAAAGCAGGCGTAGGGGCGCAATGATGCATTGCGGCCAATATTCATGGAGCTCAATATGACATCTCATTCAGCGCCCGAACCGTCCGGCCGAACAATGCCGACACGCCATGTTGAGCAAAGTTCCGAAGCACCGGTACCGATGTTCAACCTGACCCGGCAGTATGCCCAGATCGGGCCGGAGTTGGAGGCGGCAACCCTGAGTGTGCTTGCCAGTACCGAGTACATCGGCGGACGGATGGTGGCGGAGTTTGAAAATAGCCTCGGCGAATTTTGCGGTTGTCACGCAGTTGCCATTTCCAGCGGAACCGATGCCATTCTCGCCGGACTCATGGCGATGGGCATCGGACGGGGAGATGAGGTGATCACCACCCCTTTCACATTTTTTGCCACCGCAGGCTGTATCAGCCGTGTCGGCGCACGACCGATTTTTGTGGATATCAACCCCGACACATTCCTGATCGACGAAGCCTGGGTTAAGCGGGCCGTCACACCTGCCGTCCGATGTATTATTCCCGTTCATCTCTTCGGGCAGATGACGCCGATGAAAAGTCTCGTTCAATTCGCATGTGAGTCCGGTATAAGCGTGTTAGAAGATGCGGCTCAATCGATCGGGGCGCGTGATCCGGACGGGATTGTGCCGGCGGAATTGGGTGCAGCAGCCGCCCTGTCGTTTTATCCGACAAAAAATCTCGGCGCCGCAGGCGATGCGGGTGCGCTGCTGACGCGTATGGATTCGCTTGCAGGCGGGGTTCGCCAAACTCGCCAACATGGCGAAGTGAGCCGATATATGCATGAGTTTGTGGGAGGTAATTTCCGACTTGACGCCCTGCAGTGCGCCATTCTGAATGCGAAATTGCGGCATCTTGAGCGCTGGAACCAGCGTCGGGCGGCGATTGCCGATTTTTACGATCAGGCGCTCGCCGGAACGGATGTCACAATACCTGCCCGACTCCCCGGTGCCCGGCACGTATTTCATCAATATGTGATTCGGACTCCGCGCCGCGACGAACTCAAGGAGCATCTGGCTGCAAATGGTATCGGGTCAGCAGTTTATTACCCGGTTCCGCTGCACCTTCAGAAGTGCTTTGCCGAGCTGGGTTACCAGGCGGGCTCCCTGCCAAATGCGGAAGCCGCCTGTCGGGAAGTTCTGGCGCTGCCCATATTTCCGGAATTGACTCAGCAGGAACTTTGCCGAACGGCCAATGCAGTCCGGGCGTTTTTCGGTTATCCCGCTTTGAGTTAATATTTTGTCGGGCGATGCCGACGATGACGAAAAATGAGGCTTACGGATTTTGAGGATGACGGACATTGGGTAAGCTGCTTCAAGAACTTTCCCTGCGACAGAAAGCCAGCAACGGACTGCGACGCCTTGCGTCGCGTGTGCGGGCGGACATCTGGTTTCCGCATCTTCCGCTGGCGACTTTGATCGCCCTGCTGGGCCTGACGAACCTTATTGAAGGATTGGAAAAACTCGCACCACAGGTGCCGGGCATTGTGCAGATGGTCACCTTACGTAAGCATTTTGTGCTGCCGCACGGACTGCTCACCGCCCTGGCCGGCCTGCTTGTTCTGATCATGTCACTGGGACTCGCCCTGCGATCGCGCCTGGCCTGGGCCATCAGCCTGCTTCTTATTGCCGGAACTCTGGCGCTATCCATTCATCAGCATTGGATTCACTTCAGCAGCATGGTTTATTTCAATGCCGCCATCCTGCTGAGTCTTATCATCTTTTTCCGCTCGTTCTCAAAATCATCGCTCGCGGCCGGAACGCTTCTCTCCGGCGTAAGCCTCCTGCTGCTGATCGGCTATGCGATGATCGGAACTTATATGCTGGGAAATGATTTCAATCCGCCGATTAAAACGTGGACCAATACTCTCTACTTTGTGGTGGTGACGCTGTCCACGGTAGGATACGGAGACATAACCCCTAAAACAGACAACGCCAAGCTTTTTGTCGTATCGCTGATTATTCTCGGCATTACCGTATTTGCAACGTCCATTTCGACCGTTATCGTGCCGCTGATCGGTTCTCGGATGGAGCGTCTTCTGGCTGGAGAAAAGAAACGTATGCGCAAGGATCATTACATTGTCGTCGGAGAAAATCCCCTGGCACAAAATACTTATCGCCAGCTTCGAGACCGTAAATTTGATGTGACGGTCATTTTACCCAATCCCCCCACCGCCAAATGGGTGGAGGATTCCGACCTGATCATCGGTGATCCGACCGACAGTGATGTGCTGCGGAAGGCGGGAGCGCAATACGCGCGGGCCGTCCTCGCACTGCGGAATGATGACAGTGAAAATGCATTTATCGTGATGGCGGCCAAGGATATCGGGGGCGACGCCAAGACCGTAGCGGCGGTGAAGAATGCCAATAATCTTCAACGGGTGAAGCGGGTTGCACCGGACCTGATCGTCGCACCGGACATTCTTGGAGGAGAGCTTCTGGCCATGGCCCTGAGCGGTGAAAAGGTGGACGGCAACAGCATTCTGAACAGCCTGTTCATTACCAAGGCACCATGACGGCAGGGCGACACGGCTGTTATTTCTGAAAACCCGGCGCCTACGCCCTGCGGCGGAAGCCGAAGCGTGGTCATTTACTTTATTCGATTGCAGTTAATCACAGTCGGGCTCGGTCCCGGGATCAATCCAGATGCCGTAGGAACTTATTAATTGATAAGCTTCCGACGGGCCCCAGGTATGCTTTTCGTAAGATCGGAGCGGCGTGTGATGTTGGTCGAGCACGGGATCAACCACGCGCCATGCCTCCTCGACGCCGGCCTGATCGGCAAAGTAAGCGGAATCGCCCTTCATGGCTTCGATAAGCAATCGCTCATATGGCTCCAATTCCTGCTGAGCATGGCGTTGTGCGACGAGTTCCACATCGCGCCCGATCATACCCTCACCCGGCTCCTTGGCGCGGGTGCCCAGTGCGGTAACCACCTGCGGATTGAGCCGAAAGCGGAGGTAATTGGGCCGGCCGAGGTCCTCCTCACCGAAGACATTTTGAGGCGGGCGTTTGAAGACAACGGTCGCCTCCGTGCACGTCATGGGGAGACATTTTCCGGTGCGTATGAAGAAGGGGACGCCTGCCCAACGCCACGAATCGATCCAAAGTCGCACGGCGGCGAAGGTTTCAACGCG
>JAJZNY010000204.1 GCA_021852245.1 Planctomycetota bacterium
TTTGCTTTTTCCGCCATGGATGATATTCTTGCCGCGCTTGATGCCATTGAGTCCGATTATGATGGCCACTGCCGGGCGGCGCGTGAAATAGCCGAAGAATATCTGGACGCCGGAAAAGTCCTGACAAAAATAATGGATACCATCGGATGCACACCAGCCTGCAACCTTCCCTCCGTTACCTGATCGTCAACGCCGATGATTACGGAATCAGCATGGGAACCAATCAAGGCATTCTTCGTGCACACCGTCATGGCGTGGTTACCAGTACCAGCCTCATGGTTCTCCGGCCCGCTGCCCGTCAAGCCGCAGAGTCTGCTGCAGACAATCCTTGTTTAAGCGTGGGCCTCCATGTGGAACTTGGCGAGTGGAATTTCGCCCGCAACCAGTGGCGATCTGTCCATGCGGCGGTGGATATCCGGGATGCCGCTTCAGTTCAAACAGAACTGCGCCGACAACTGAACATGTTCACAGAATGGATGGGCCGTCCACCCACGCATCTTGATTCCCATCAGCATATTCATATGAATGCTGAAATCCTTCCGGTATTTCGCTCTGTGGCCGCTGAATTGGGCGTCGTTCTGCGATCGTGCCATCCGGCGGTGCAATATTGTGGGGCGTTTTTCGGTGCGGACGAAAATCTCGCGCCGCGGCCTGATTTCGTCTCTTCCGCCAATTTGATCCGCGCTATTGAGCGGATTCCCGTCGGCATAACGGAATTTGGCGTCCACCCGGGACTGGACCTGGCATTAAACAGCGAGTATTGCGACCTCCGTCCAGCAGAAGTTGAAGCACTCTGCGCCCCGGAGGTGCGCAAAGTGATGGACGAGAGTGGAATCATTCTCACGTCATTTGCTCAGATCAAACCGATTTGGAGCCAAGACGCGGGACCAACGGCTGCAAGGAATCCCTGAATCCGCAGCACGGTTTAACCTCCCCGGCGGAGTGTCCCGGAGTTGATCGGCGTCAATCTCGTTTTATCGGGCGGGTATCGCCGAAATCCTTGCCAACTCGTCGATGGATTCGTTGAATTTCACTTTCAAACGGGAAATGCTATAATTCCCATGGTTTGTGAAAGGAGTTTATCTATGTCGATATTGCTTACGGAAACAGCGGCACGCGAAATTCGCAATATTATAAAAGAACAAGGCTTGGGCGAATCGGTCGCTCTCCGTGTGGGAGTCAAAGGGGGCGGATGCTCCGGCTTCAGCTATGTCCTTGATCTCACAGATGATCAGGGCGAGACGGATGAAGTCATGGAATGCCATGGCATTAAAGTCGTGTCTGACCGCAAGAGCTACCTTTACCTCGACGGAACGGAAATCGATTTCAAAGACGAAGTGATGGGACGTGGATTCGTGTTTAAGAATCCCAATGCTACCCACACCTGCGGGTGCGGGTCATCCTTCAGCGCTTGAAAACATGCTGGGTCATTGAATCTGCCAAGGCCGGGAATTACCCGGCCTTTTTTATTCAGGAGCATTTCCAATTAAAGCCATGATTTTGACCGCCAATGGCGGGCCGGAAAATTTTAAGCTGGGCGAACTGCCGGTGCCTTCCGTCGGGCCTAATCAGCTGCTGGTCAGGGTGCTCGCCGGCAGCGTCAATCCCATTGACATCAAGCTTCGGAAAACCGGCAATTTTGGATACGGGCCGGGAAGCGTGCTGGGCTTTGATGTCGCCGGGAAAGTGGAGAAGGTCGGAGCGGGAGTGACGGATTTTCACCCCGCCGACGATGTGTATTATTCCCCCGCCTTCGGATTGCCGGGCGGTAATGCGGAATTCAACGTCGTCAACGCCGATATTGTCGCTCGTAAACCGCCGTCGCTATCCTGGCTGGAGGCAGGCGTGGTACCGCTGGCGGGAATGACCGCCTATGGGGCTCTCTTTGAACGCGCAAATTTACGTCTCGGCCAGACGGTGCTGATCATCAACAGTACCGGCGGCGTCGGATCGATAGCCACGCAGCTTGCGCATCGTGCGGGGGCGTACGTCATCGCCGTCTGCTCCAGTCCGAATATGGCATTGGCCCGTTCATTTGGAGCCGACCGGGTTATCGACCGCAATCAGGAAGATGTCATCGCTATCGTCAAGGAAGAGCATCCTCATGGCGTGGATGTCGTGCTGGATTGTGCGGGTTTTGACTGGGTTGCCCGCTGCATGGATTTGGTGCGGCCGATGGGACAGATCGTGACGATCGTAAATCCGTCGGGCGAACTCGCCTTGGGATACCGGAAAAATATTACACTCCATTATTCATTCCTCCGGCGTGATCGCCGCGTGCTGGAGTCGCTCTCGAATCTCATTGAGCGAAATCTCATCAAACCGGTCATCAATAAGGTGTTCCGCCTCGAGGAACTCGCCGAGGCCCATCGGATTCTGGAACAGGGCGGTGGGTTCGGCAAAATCGCGCTCTCCGTCTGGACCTGATCCATCACGGCATCGCGATCAACCGACTTGCGGCCCAAATTCTCAGTCAGTCAGTTTTCCGGTTGTGGTGGACGACATCCACCGGCCGGATTGCAAAGCCCAGGTGACCGCCGAAAAATGTGGCCGGATTGTTATGGAAAATTTTCATCAGCGTGCGGAGTTTATGCCCACGGCGCCGCGCTTCGAGCATCGTGCGATGAACCCACAATGGGTCGCTGATGCCCCAGTCGGCAGCCGCATTAATGCATACACGCTCGGTTCCGTAGATTTCGATCATATCCACTGCCCGCTCCGGTGTGGCCTTGGTGGTGGGATACACCGTCATCCCGGCCCAGAACCCCGCATCCTTTACCATTCGAATGGTATGTTCTTCGCAGTGATCAATGAGCACACGCGACGGATCAATGGCGGATCCGAATTCCTTCAGCATATCGATGATCAGCCGGGTGCCGCGCAATTTATCCTCAAGATGCGGCGTATGAATGAGGATCAGGCGATGGCGTCCTGCGGAACCGGCGTCGATGGCCAGCTGAACATGACGGCGAAAAATTTCCATTTCATTGCGGGTATTCTTGTGCAGCCCGATTTCACCAACCCCCAGCACATTGGGACGACTAAGATATTGGGGAATCAGGTTCAGTACCTCGCGGGCTTTGCCTGAATCCTCCGCCTCTTTCGGGTTAAGACATATCCAGCAGTAATGGGCGATACCGAATTGCGCCGCCCGCAGCGGTTCAAATTCCGTCAATTGGCGATAATAATCGGCAAATGCCGACGGCGTACGATCAAACCCCGCCCAAAAGGCCGGCTCGCTGACCGCCACAACACCCGCCATCGCCATATTTTCATAATCGGTCGTGGTTCGCGATACCATGTGGACATGCGGATCGATAAAAAACATCGTCACCCTTTTATGCTGAATATTTCTTGAATGCGGCGTGCCTTGTCACCCGCCTCATCGGTCAGAACCTCGAGCGCCGATTTGAGCCGCATTTTTCGCTCGTCGTTCACCGGGCCGAGCGCCTGTTCCGCCCGGGCCAGGCGATCGAGCATCGCCGCGATATCGAGGCTGGCCGCACGTGCCTTGAGAAAATAAAGCTCCAGCACTCTCGCCCCGCTTAAAGGTTCCGCGGCTGCTTCCGTCGGCTCTGTTACATCCTGGCGATTCATCATCAACTCCAACTTCGCCCGTGTTTGGCTCATCGCGCAACTTCACTATACTTGATATTGTATGGCTGATTTACCGAAATGGCTCTTTCTCATCGGCATTATCTTCATCCTCGGCGCCGGCGCCGCCTGGCTGGCGATTCGATTTGGATTCCACGGACTTCCCGGTGATATCATCCTCCGCGGTAAACGGTTCACCTTCTTCTTCCCTGTCGTGAGTTGTCTGGTTCTCTCGGCTCTTGCGACGCTCATCATCTGGCTTTTCAACTGGTGGATGCGTCGATGACGGCTGATGCATCCGCTTCACCTCCGGCCGCACTTGAAGCCATGGCAGAGCTCTACCGTGAACTGGATGCCGTCGTCAATGCGCATAATCCCCGCTGCGATGCCAGCGGCCGCTGTTGTCGGTTTGATTCCTGGGGGCATCAGCTTTTTGTCAGTACCCTTGAAATGCAATATTTCGCGATGCGGATGGGGCTGGTTCCCGTCTCGGCAAAAGCGGATGCGGGAACCGCGATATCCATTTCCTTGCCTCAATATCCGGTTTCAGGCGATTGCCCCTGGCAGATTGACGGGCTCTGCACCGCCCGGGAAGCGCGGCCTCTGGGGTGTCGGATTTATTTCTGCGATCCCGCCAACCAGGATTGGCAGCCGGAGCTTTACGAGAAATTTCACCGCCGAATCCTGGAACTTCACGCCCGGTTTGCCATGCCGTACAGTTATCGGGAATGGAGATCGACACTCCGGGATTACCGGTTGCAAAGGAGCTAAAATGACCCAGTCCCCCTCACGCCTTGATCAACTGGAAAAAATGCTCAAGCAGGATCCGCATGATGCATTCATTCAATATGCCGTGGCCATGGAATACGCCCGCCTCGGCCAATCGACTCAGGCGGTGGAACGTTTCAAGCTCCTGATCCAGGAACACCCAGACTACGCCGCCGCCTACTTCATGTGTGGTCGCACGCTTGAGCAGATGGACCAGCGCGCCGGAGCCGGTGAGATGTACCGGGCCGGTATTGCCGCTGCCCGACGCGTCGGTGACGACCATGCTGCCGGCGAAATGCTTGCGGCACTTGAAGCGATCACGTGATGGTCGATCAGGCTCCGGTCCGCGGCAGGACCAGAAGACCCGATTCAAGTCTGCATCCAGGATCAGGCGGCACGAAGGGATATGAAAAGTGCTCACACAACGCCGCGCCGACGGAGGCGATGCCCGCTATAATCCCGCTCGACCGGTTCGGACGCAAGGTCCGGATTGATGGAGAAACTCAACGATGAGATTGAATTATGAAATATGACATAGCCGTCATTCAGATGCGTTCAGAATCAAGCGCCTCGGCGAATCGCGACAAGATAGCCATGCGGATAACCGAAGCGGCGCGGCGGGGGGCCAAGGTGAT
>JAJZNY010000376.1 GCA_021852245.1 Planctomycetota bacterium
CCTCACCAGCCAGACAGATTTTGTTGTGCTCGGATCACCTCCGTCGACCACCGTCGCTCCGGCGACGCCATCCGCAGATAATTCGGCTATGGCAAAAATGCAGAGCGAATCGTTGGCCCGGTATAACTCGCTCCAGACAAGAGCCCAATCGCTTTCGATCCCGGTGCTTGACGCCAATCGTTTCCTGGCAATGGTCGGTTATTATGTTCACCCCCTTGAACCGGGCGATTAATCTGACGTTGTCGTGTGTCGCTGTCAATGATTGAAAGATCCGCTGTCCTGCAGCGGGTCTTTCTTTTTTCGCCTCGGAAATATTAAGTGAGAAGTGTGCATAAATGAATGCAATCGATACCGCCTTTGTGCCCGGTCGCACGATACTATGCCCGTTCATGACCGCCGGCTATCCGTCGCTGGACATGCTCGGTCCGACACTCATGGCCATACAGGCGGCAGGCGCCGGATGCATCGAAGTTGGTATGCCGTTCTCCGATCCCATCGCCGACGGCCCCGTGATCCAGGAAAGTTATTATCGTGCCCTTTCGGCGGGGGCAACGGTCTCCGGCATCCTCAGTGCCGTAAGTAGCGCACGCCGGGCGGGACTTACCGTCCCGCTGATGGCGATGACGAGCTTCAGTATTATTTTCAAGATCGGCACACGCGAACTGGCCGAGGCGTGCCGCGATGCGGGTTTCAGCGGTATGGTCCTGCCCGATCTGCCGCTGGAGGAGGCCCCGGCGGTGGTTGAGGAGCTTACGCGTGCGGAACTCAGAGCCTCTCTGCTGGTAGCGCCCACCACCCCTTCGGCCCGGCGGGATGAAATCGTGCGCTGGTGCAACGGATTTGTGTACTATCTTTCAGTCAGCGGAATCACGGGTGAGCGTGCAGCGCTGCCAACCGGTTTGGAAGAGAAAATCGCTGACATCAAAAAGGTAACCCCCCGGCCGATCTGCGTAGGTTTTGGGATATCTTCACCGGCGCACGTGCGGGCGCTGGTCGGCAAAGCCGACGGCGTCATTGTCGGCAGTGCTCTGGTTCGGCGAATGACGGCGGCGATTCAGGCCGGGACGGACCCGGCGGAGGCCGCAGGGCGATTTGTGGCGGAATTGGCCGTCGGCCTGACTTCGGCGTAAAAGGCCTCCTTGGCGTATTGAATGCATCGGCAGGATACTGGGACTTCGCTGGCCGTTGAGAGGCGAAGCTTCGATGTTTCCGAGATCCGTTGCCCAAGTGCTATAATCAGGGCCGATCATGTGAAAGGTTCGATTGCTAACCGATGGGCCGGTAGGAGTGTCAAGATGACCAGCAGACCGGAATTCTCGCAAGATCCGGACTTGGATCCTTCAGGTGATGGATCGCGGGCGGCGCACGCCGATGCTGAGCGTGGACTGGTGCGGTTGGCCCAGTCGGGCGACCGAGAGGCGTTTATGGCGCTGGTCGCCCGCTATCAGCGGCAATGCGCGGCCATTGCACTGCGGATTCTGGATAATCCGCATGATACATCGGATTTGCTCCAGGACTGCTTTTTGCGGGCGTTTGAACGGATTGGATCGCTTAAGGATGGTGCTCGTTTCGGAAGTTGGCTGATGCGAATCGTCACGAATCGCGGGCTGAATTTCCGGCGTGCTCGAAACAAGCGTCGTCTCGTGTCGCTCGATGTGCCGGCGCCGGGACGCGAGTCAAAAGGGGATACGCTCAGCGATGTGGTGGCGGCGGCCGGTTCGGCACCCGATTTCGCGACGCATTCGAAGGAATTTCGCTCCGCAATCGACCGGGCCATGCGTAAATTGCCCGATCGGCAGCGGGCGGCGTTGGTTTTATTCACCATCCGCGAATTGCCGCAGAAACAGATCGCGGAAATTCTCGGGTGCTCGGTGGAAGCGGTGAAGTGGTATGTATTCACCGCACGCCGGGAACTCCGGCGTGAACTGGCAGAGTTTCTGGAAGAATAGGCCGTTAATGTTCGGGTGATGGTATCTTCGCACCGGGGCGGCCGATGCGCTCCGATGCTTGATGTGAAACGTGGTGGCTTATGGATCAGATAGAAATGGAATATCTCGTCAGTCGGTACGCCGACGGCACGCTTTCGGAGCCGGAACGCCGGAAAGCGATTCAATTGATCGAGTCGAATCCTGAGTGCCGACGCTGGCTTGCGGATCATAAGCAACTTAATGAAGTGCTGGCAGACTGGTCGTCCAGATTGCCCATGCTCGATTGGGCGACGTTCAACGGCGAATTGGCGAAGAAGATTGACCAGAAAATGCAGGCTGGCAATATGCGACTTAACCGAATACGTCGTTGGCTGGGTGCTGCGGCCGTGGCCGGCTTTGTGGGTTTGATCGGCGGTACCATCTGGCTTGCTCATCCACCGGCCCGCCAGGATGTGCCGTCGTTTCTGCAGCCAGCAACAGTTCACTATTCGGGTAAAGTCATTCCTGAGAGCAAAGCTGAGCCGATCTCGCTGACACGTTCCAAGCCCGGTGTGCCCAAGGCCGTCATCAAACCGGTAACGGTGACGACCCAATCTCCAGTCCGATCCGCACATCCGACTTCTTTGGCATCAAAGAAAGGTGCCAAAAGCGAGAGAGCAATCGTCGGTGGGCTGGGTGTTGCCCCTCCAGAAAGGCAATCCGGGCAGAATACGGGGATGGCAGACGCCCGCACTGGGCCAGCATCGATGAAGTCGTCAGATCGCTGATGGATTGATTTCGCATCAGATCGGGGCTTCTCGTGGTCATAACGAGTTTAGCTGCATAAAACATAGTGTTCCCAGACGTTATGTATGGTTTAGGAATTATGGTTATAGGACCTATCTGATTATCGTAAACGTGAACTTATGTGCCATTTTTTTCCCATTTCGCCGATAAAAGTTTGTATGATTCGGTCGGGAGTTGTTACGATGTTTTCTGGGCTCTTCGGCGCTCGCGTGGTTGTTAAAGTTAAGGAGTCAACATGAAGGAATATGAACATCTTAAAAGCCTTGTCGAGCAGTGCGCGGTAGACCTCGAAAAGGCGGAAGGCGGAAACAAAGTGGCGGGAACGCGTGTTCGCAAGACCATGCAGGAAATTCGCCAGACTGCACAGGCCATTCGCGTGAGAATCCTCGAATTACGCGCTGGCGATACCCCGTCACATCAGGAAGCGCCGCCGAGTTAATCTGTTTCGCCTAAGCCTGATCTGTGCGTCGCTCCATCGCTGAGATGAAGCGATTTTCAATTTTCCCCCGTCCAACAAACGCTGCCCGCATCTGTGGGCAGCCGGAATCCGTTTACCCGGAAAATCATTCACCTTTGCCAGTACGGCCCGGAACCTTTATATTTTCTCCGGCCCAGTTGCTCCAAATGGCTTAGTGCGTCGCGGTGTGGGATCGTTCGACGGGCAGGGTTGGGCTGCGATTCGATAACATCGGTTTTTATTGGGAATATGCATGGCACCGCCGCTGATTCTGGATTTGAAACACATCGACCTCAACCATGTCGCCTACGACATTGAAGCCATTCGTAAAATTAATCCGCATCGCCATGAAATGGAGCAACTCACCTCCGTCATTTACGCCGATCCCAATCCTCCCACATTAGTGGGGCTCAAGGAAGTGACGATGAATGAATTCTGGGTTCGCGGCCATATCCCGGGAGAACCCATCATGCCCGGCGTCATCATGCTTGAAGCTGCGGCACAACTCTGCTCCATCGGCCATAAGTTGCTTACGCCGCACGAGGGTTTCATGGGTTTTGTGAAACTTGATGAAGCGCGTTTTCGCGCCACCGTTCGTCCCCCATCAAAGCTGTATCTGATTGCGCGGCTCAAGTCCGTTTCAAGCCGCCGCGTGGTAGCGGATTGTCAGGGCGTCTGCAATGACAATCTGGTATTTGAAGCGGTTATTACCGGCATGTTGTTGTGAAATCGGATGCAGATCACAACGCGGATTCCGGTGCGGTAACGCCGCCGCCCGCTGAAACCGAAATTTTTGACCATCACGTATCCATCGCGCAGACCACGACCGAAAATGTCCGGCCGCGAGCCGCCGTTTTTATGTTGCTCGCCCACGACAAACCCATCCTGCTGGCGACAACCGCCAATCTCAAGCACGCCATCACGCTGCGTCTCGGGCCCGATCGTTCTGCGCACAAAACCGATTATCACGCCATCACGACCCATGTGAGCTGGCGTTATGTCAACAGTGCGTTTGCCGCCAACTGGTGGTATCTGCTGGCGAGCCGGAAGTATTACCCCGACACCTATCGCTCGCTGCTGGCGTGGCGGCCGGCTTGGTACCTGCGGGTGGATTCGGGAGGTGCCCGTCGACCGCCATCCGTGGATGTGCAGAACCGGGCGGCAGGCGGTGAAGGAGCTTTCTTCGGGCCGTTCGCATCGCGTCGGGTCGCGCGTGAGCTTGCCGACTGGATGCTGGAGCAGTTTGAGCTCTGCCGGTACGAGGAGATTTTGCGTCAATATCCGCATGGCCAGCCGTGTGCTTACAAAGAGATGGGCAAATGCCCAGCCCCGTGCGATGGCTCGGAATCGATGGAGGCTTACCGCGTCCGGGTGCGGCAGGCGACCGAACTGCTTTCAGCCATGGCGCCGCTGACCCGCAGCGTGAGCCAAGTAACGGAACTGGAATGGTACAGAATCTGTGAAGATCGCATGAAGCGGGCGGCAGTGGAGATGAATTTCCGGGCCGCGGCAAAGATGAAAACGCAGCTTACGTCGCTCGCGGAAATGTTCGACTCACCCATACGGGGATGGGGGCCGATAGATCAATGGAAATATATTGCATTTCAGCGGGGCGCAACACATCGCTGGATCGAGCCTTGGCTTCTCGTGCCCGGGCTCTGCACGGCGCTGCCGCCTGTGCAGGCGGCGCAGATGACAACCGAAGGTCCGGCGCTGGTGCGGCGGTGGATCCAAAGCGTGCATGAAATCCCCATCCCCGCCGGGATCGGAACACTTGCAGACGATATACCCGCCATGCTCACCTATCATCTCAACCGTTC
>JAJZNY010000011.1 GCA_021852245.1 Planctomycetota bacterium
GGGGGCACATCGTGGACAATGGCCAGCACCCCGCCGATGAACGCGTGCCGCCCGACGGATACAAAATGCGTCAACGCCGATGCACCGGAAACAATCACCCAATCCTGCAGGTGGCAGTGGCCCGCCAGCAGAACGTTATTGGCCAGAATGCAGTGATGATCAATGATGCAGTCGTGGGCAACATGAGCGCCGGCCATGAAGAGATTCCGTGAGCCGATGCGTGTGACGCCTCCTCCATCTTCCGTACCGACATGGGCCGAGGAATATTCGCGGAACGTGTTATGATCGCCGATTTCCAGGCGGCATCGGCCGCCGCGGTATTTGAGGTCCTGCGGAATACTTCCGATGGTGCAGAAGGGGAAGAATTTGTTTCCCGCCCCGGCGGTCGTATCCCCATCAATACAGGCATGATGGCTCACCACGCATCCCGGGCCGAGCTTCACGTTGGCTCCGATCCAGGCATAGGCGCCCACCGTTACATCCGGGGCAAGCTGAGCTCCGGATTCAATAACCGCAGTGGGATGAATGCGATGCGTATCGGCAGGTTCAGACATCATACTTCTCGATTAACCGGATCATTGAACCTCGTCAACAATCATAAATTTAATAATCGCCTCGGCGGCAAGCTGGTCGCCCACGCGGGCGCCGGCCCGCACATGGCCGGTGCGGGCTTTGACCCGGATATTTTCCGCCTCCAAGATGAGCTGGTCGCCCGGCACCACGGGGCGGCGCACCTTGACCTTATCGAGCGACATCAGCAAGGCCACCTTGCCGGTATGTTCCAGTTTATGCGAAAGCAGCAATCCGGAAAGCTGCGCCATGGCTTCGACAATCAGCACTCCGGGCATCACCGGCTGGCCGGGATAATGTCCCTGAAAGAACGGCTCGTTGACCGTGACATTTTTAATACCTACAGCCCGTCGATCTCCGTCCATTTCAATCACGCGGTCAACCAGCAGCATGGGATAGCGATGCGGCAGAATTTTGCTGATGGTTCGGATATCCATGACAACGGCGTTTTTTTTCAGCAGTTCGCTGTTGTGCTGGGAATCCAGCATGGCCCGCATCCGCCGCACCAGAGCGTGGTTGAGCGCATGGCCTGATTTGTAGGCCACAATCCTCCCGCGAATCGGGCAGCCCAGCAGATAAAGATCCCCGATCAGATCCAGCACTTTGTGCCGCACGCACTCGTCGGCAAAGCGGAAGTCGGTTCCGATCGGTCCGTTGGGGCCGACCACCACCACATCACCCGGTTTGAGATGCAGGCCCAGCCCGCGGCTGCGCAGCATCTGGGCTTCCTCTTCCAGTACAAACGTTCTGGCGGGGGCGATCTGCTCTTTGAAATCCGGACCGAGCCGGTAGGAGTAAAGTTGGCGCCCAATCACGGTTCCCGCACCGTAATCCAGATCGAAGATGATCTGAAATTCATCACCGGCAGGCGGGGTGGCGATCAGGGTGCCCGAGCCGTCGGTCACATCGAGCGGTTCGGTAATCCGCAGATAGGGGCGGTCGGCCTCCTGTTCAACGATGCCGGCCTTTTCCAGCGCCTCAACATAGGGCAGGCACGACCCATCGACTCCGGGCAATTCTCCGCCGGAGACGCTGATCTGGATGTTATCGATGCCGAGGCCTGCAATCGCCGACATGCAATGTTCGATGGTCTCAATGGAATCCGGTCCGCTGCGCAGGGTACTGCGCCGGGCCCGCTTGGTAAGGTGTTCCACCAACGCCGGCATACGCACGGGGCGCTGCAGATCGGTGCGGACAAAGACCACCCCATGTCCCACGGGCGCGGGAGAGAATACGGCTTGGCTTTCGCACCCCGTAAAGAGGCCGCGACCCGATACCGTCGTTTCATTCGCGATCGTTTTCTGCGGTTGATTCAAGCTTGGATACCCGTTCCTTAAGGTTTTTCAACTCCTGCAGACTTTCGGTCAGTCGGGAGATGGCCTTGAGCTCGGCAAAAAACTGACGTGCAGGTCGGGCGGGAGCACCGAGCATTCGTGCTCCCGGTGGTGTATCGTCAACCACAGCCGAAAAGCCCGCCACCTGGGTGCCGGTTCCGACATTGATGTGATCCGCCAGTACCGAGCCGCCGCCCATCACCAGATAATCGCCGGCGGTTACCGATCCTGCTATGCCGACATGCGACACCAGAATCGTGTGTTTTCCCAACCGGACATTATGCCCCACCTGCACCAGATTATCCAGTTTGCTGCCCGCTCCGATCACCGTTTGACTGTACTTGCCGCGATCGATGCAGGTATTGGCACCAAGCTCGCAGTCATCTTCAATGAGCACGGAACCGATGTGAGGAATTTTGTGGTGTTTTCCATCCGAAAAGACATACCCAAAACCATCTGCGCCGATTACACAACCGCTGTGCAGTATGACCCGGTCCCCCAGCGTGCTCTGCGCCCGTACGACGCATTGAGCGTAAAGCCGGCAATCGCGTCCGAGGCGAGAGCCGGCCCCGATGAACACCTGCGATTCCAGAATAGTACCGCTTCCGATGAACGCATTTTCACCGATCACGCAATGCGGGCCAATGCGGGCGGTAGGATCGATCTGAACACCGGCGCCGAGAATCGTCGTGGTATGCACCCCGACGGGGGGGATATCCAGTTGCGGTTCCAGATGCTCCAGCACCTTGATCATCGCCATATCGGCGTTAGCGACACGGATGATGACCTGATCGGCCCGCGGATGGACGTCAATATCCTCACTGCACAGAGCGCCGGCGGCGGGGGATTGGGAAAAATCGCGGGCGAATTTCTTCGCACCGATCAGTGTAAGTTGTCCCGGCCCAACCCGGTCGATCACCTCAATGCCGGTGAAGATGGTCTCCGCCGGTCCGATGCACTCGCCGCGCGTCCACACAGCAACGTCACGTGCTGAAAACTTCATGCAGCCGATCTCCTTGCCTTGCCGCTCGGGTGCCCACCGATGCCCTGCCGTTGCCGTCGGCACGGAGCCTGCACCGCCCGGCCGAAGGTCAGCCGTGCGTTTTGGACCACGCCCGATTCATGGCGGCGGCAATCTTATCTGTGATGTCGATGGATCGTTCGGAGTAAAGCACGATCCGCGTCTGCACCATCTCGCCGTACGCTCGCAGTGAGCTGATGGTTTTCGGAAGCGGATTGTTCATTAACACCAGTCGTATCCCATGCGATTTGGCATACGCCGCGACGGCGTTTGAGATTTCGAGATAAATTTCCTGATTATTATTAAGGAGGCGATTATGCAGGCGGACACGGGAATATCTCTGGTACACCTCATAGGCGATCGCCGCCTGGGCGACTTTTCGCCTGAGGTGATTGAATTCTTCGGTGCCGGGCTTCAGGGCTAAAGTGGAATTCGGATTCAGCGGCTCGCTCATTTTCTTCAAGGCGGCTTGCTTGGCCTTTAAGTTGGTTTCGATCGACTCCTGCAGTTTGTTGAATTGCTGCGCGTCATATACCTGCTCATCAAGGTCTGAAAGCAATGACGAGAGGTTCACCACCGCGATTTTTTCTCCTGACGGGGCCGCCGTCTGGGCTGCGGCAACACTGGTTGGATTATTTTGCAGCCGGCCCAGCAGCAAAATCACCGCTGCCGCCGCCGCTGCGCCGCCAAGAATCGAACGGATGGATCGAATATTCATTTTCATTGGGTTTCTCCTGAAGTTTATCGACATCATCAAATCATCATCTGCCGTCTCAGGGCCTTCCTCACATCGGAATGCCCAGGGCAAAGCTGACATAGGATATATGATCCTGCGGGCCGTGGATAATCGGGTACGCCAGATCGATGCCCAGCGGCAACCGGCCGAAGAACGGAAGAATGATCCGCACACCGATGCCGAAGTCCACGCGTATCTGTCCCAGATGAACATTCGGCTCCACATCGCCGACATCCACAAACGCCACGCCGCGCAGAATTTTCTGATACAGCGGATAGTTAACTTCCGCTGTCGTTACATACATGAAGTTGCCGCCGATGCCGTCCAATTGCGGCCCGGCTCGCGGCGTCACGCCCTGATAGGTGAAGCCGCGCAGTGACCCGATACCGCCGGCGTAAAATCTTTCAAAGAAAACCGACTGTCCCAGTGGAATGAACCCCACATCACCGCGGAGCATCAGGATGGTTCGTCGGCCGAAGAGATCGCGGTAGAGGGTGTGGTAATAGGTTCCGAAGAGATCAATCTTGGAGAAGGTGTAGTTCCCACCCATGGCGCCGTACTGTTCCCAAGTGGCGCCCAGTTCATAGCCGCGGTAGGGGAGTATCCCTCCGACCGTCCGGTTGTATTCGATGCCCGGGGTGATGCTGCTGAGATAATGATTTCCCGCCTGGGCCTGAATTTCGGGTGCGGAGTCGGACTGAATATTGTTGGGATTGACATTCTCCCAGCGGAACGCCAATGTCAGGCTCAGATGTCGGGTGATGCGCCGCCCAAGTGTGACCCGGTCGCCCAGCCGGTTCAGATTGTATGTATTATATATTTCAGTGAAAAAGTAGCCCGTGTTGCGGAAGCTGTAGGGGCTGTCCCACAGATACGGTTCGGCAAAGGTGGCCTTGTACAACTGATACACGGTGCCCGGCTCGGCAGATATTGAAAAATACTGCCCATTTCCCTTGAACGCCTGGCCGCGCAGCAGTTCGCCGAGGGAATGCGGAAAGTTGGTGATGTCAAAATTCTGCTGTGTCACACTGATCTGACCAAGCAGTCCCGCATCGGTGGATACCCCCACGCCGATGGCAAATCGGCCGGTGTTCGTGGGCGTCAGGCTGACCAGCGCGTTACGCACACCGGGTTTGCTGCCGATGGGGGTGATGTGTGAATGGGCAAAAAGTCCCAGTGCATCCAGATGCTGGTTGGATCGCCGTACCGCTGTGGTGTCGTAAAGTTGTCCGGGGAAAAGGCGTATCTGACGCCGCGCGACATGGTCCTGTACCTGCGTATTACCGCGGA
>JAJZNY010000396.1 GCA_021852245.1 Planctomycetota bacterium
GTTGAACATCACAATCAAAGCCCAAAGGCTTTTGTCTGGACCGCCAAGCTCGAACGCATTCTGGAAAAAGTTGCCAAGGCCCGCGCTGTCCTGAATAATGCTCAATCTATTTGATTCACTACACTAGAATCCTGACATCCGGCCACAAAAACTCGATTCAGCATGCAATCACTCGCAGGCCAAAAGTTCAGGCCATGAGACCGCTTAAGTCCCATGGCCCGAATATGGTCTTAGCCCGTCAATTCCCGGCAGATTTACCCGTTAACTTGGGCTCGATTGGCGGCTTTAACTCCGGCGGCGCAGCAACGCCAAACTCCCAACCGCCATCAAACCCAGCATGGCAGCGGCCGTCGGCTCCGGCGTGGCTACGGAGGATACGGATACGGATATCGTGCCCACATTGGTCGGACTGTCAAAATTCACCAAGTCGCCACCGGAGTTGAGCGAAATCGCGTTTTGGCTCAGCGCCGTCGCCACATCCGAGCTGATCGGCAGACTGAAGTTAAAGGTCGTCCCGACCGAAATGGGATTGACCGTACCAATGAACGGCAACGTGACGGAGTAGGGAATCACGTTGGTCGCCTGATCGTAGAGAATCGTCCCGTTCGATGATATCTCAAGATTCGCCGGGTAAGTTCCGTTAAGGATTTCATCCACCGATGTTTTGGGGTCGGTGGCACTGATGTTGATGCCCGACACGGTAAATGTCGTACCGGTGCTGTTGGTGTAGCTGAAAGACGAGGGAATCAGCGCCGCGAGATAATTGACGTAAGTGGAAAGCGCCACATTGCTCGTGATAGCGTTGTCAGCGGACGAACTTCCCAAGCCAAGGATGACATTTTGCGTGGTTGATCCTGCCTGCGCCGGCGCCAGCCCGATGATCGTGCCATAGATATTTCCGTTGTCCTCGACGCTCGGACTGCTGACCGTGTAGCTGGTCCCGCTGTTCAGATTACCTAAATATGCAAAATCACCATTAAAGTAACTCCCGCTGCTGGAACTCGTAATCGCGGTCCCCAATATTGCAAACGCGTTATCGATATTTTGCGTTGGTGTAATGGTCATGGCGACCGGAACCGTCTGCACCGCCACGGTGGCACGCGCCTCATTCGACGCACCGCCGACCGCAATGACGGCGGCGACCGCGATTCCCAACCCGATGGATTTAGCTTTGCCCTTAAACATAAAAATCCTTCCCATAACTTGATAACTGCCGCTTCTGAACAATCGGCTCATTCTCCCGCGCAGAAGCAATCGCAGGCAGCCACACAGACACCGGCAGCATTCGGCTAAACCGCATGCTGCTCGCGTCCCAGCTTTTTTGTTGCTCTGCTTATCCCCGGAGAAGTTTAATACATGATTTTATCGGCGGCAAATTTCGTTTAGAATATTCGCTTGTGCGTAACAGTACGGCATTTCGGCTGGCCGGTAATTTCAGGAACAACTTCGTCTCGAAGGGGGCGAGCCCAATCACAATTGGCCTTTCCGCCCGGATTTCGCCAATACCATCCCTGTAGTAACAACAGCGAATCGGACGCGTTAAACTCATGGTACGTAGGCTGGAGTGGAAATCGGCCGCTCGCGCCTTAACATGATGTGGGACCCGGCTCGCTGCCGTTCCGAACCCGGATATGGCCATCGGTTGATAGCATGATGGGCCTGATAAAAGTATTCAAGGATGTGTGCAAAGATGAACATGCTGGCAGAAAAAAACAATCGTTCCAATTTGTTGAATGTCCTCCCGCTGACAGTTGTGGCGGCGTGTCTGCTGCTGCTCGCCGGCTGCGCATCGCCCGGCTACAGTTATTACCGGCCGGGGGTATCGCAGTTTGTACCGGGCGACGCCGGGCTCCAGAGCCGCGACCTGGTCGACATGACCGACAAACTCGCCGCCGACCTGCTCAAAATCCCGCAGATCGCCAATAACCCCAATAAAGTCGTGATCCAGGTCACCAGCATCCGCAATCAGACCAGCACCCCGTGGCAGAATGACCAAATTTATCTCGCCCGCATGCGAACCCTGCTGGCCAAATATGCCGGCAATGAAATCGCCTTCACCCTGCCACCCCAGCAGTTGGCCCAGTTGCAGCAGGAGACGCTGGGGCCCAACACCGGCGGCTTTGAACAGAGCAGCCGCGGGGCAGCGCCCGTCTCCGGCCGCCTGATCCCGCAATATGCCCTCACCGGCGTGTTTTACGATCTGCCCAATTCCGCCACCACCTATTACCTCTGTGAATTTCAACTGGTCGATATTCGCACCGGCCAGTTGATCTGGGATGGAAAATACGAGGTTCGTACATTGAATTTGTATTAAATATGTCCGGTTGGCTGCGTCCGGGATATGCATGAATCCGCCCGGCATCTCTCCCGGCATCCGCGTCGATTGTCCCGGTCGTGCGCTTTCCTGACGGAGCAAACAGCATCATGCCCACCTGCATCGCATTCCCCAGCGGCAATCCCCGGCGGATCTTCCGGTTGCAGAGGCGTTGGCTCCCCACCGCCTGCCGGATCGCGTTGGCCATCT
The DNA here is from genome assembly GCA_021852245.1 of Planctomycetota bacterium. The sequence goes on from JAJZNY010000396.1 coordinate 2,525, forward strand.
CGCTGGCCCTGCTCGGCGGCTGCGCGACCGATGCCATCAATCCGCACGCTCGCAACACCTTCATCGACTCGCATAATCTGATCGTCATGACCGACCGGATGGCCGCGGATATCGCCTCAAGCCCGGTTCTCGCCCGCCTGTCCGCCCGCAAGCCCATGGTCATCGCCCTGACGCCCCTCGTCAATGAAACCAATTCCATCATTACCCGCGGGCAGGGAGATGCGTTTCTGCATCGGATACGCCTGCTGCTCTCATCCCATCGCTCGCTCCAGTCGCGATTCGTTTTTGTCATCAGCCGCAGTCGCTTCCTGCAGGTACACCGGCAGACCATGGCCGGAGGGAGCGGGGCGGAGAGGCTTGTGCCGCAGTACGCACTCCAGGCCACCTTTTACGCCGATACCCATGTGGCGCCCAAACTCCGCAGCGATTATTATCTCTGCACCTTTTACCTCACCCGTATCGGCAGCGGAGCGATCATCTGGGAGGGGAGTTATGAAATGCAAAAAGTTGTTCACAGCAGTTTTTTATATTGACGGGGCGGTATGCAGATGGCCAGGCATGAAAAAAATAACATAACCGCGGTGGCAGGCACGCCCATCTGCGCCCGGCTGCCCCGCATCGCCCTGGCCACCGGCGTCGTCATCCTCTCCGCCTGTATGGCCGCATGCAGCGACAGCGGTCTTCGTGTGCGCGAGGCAACGGAACTGTATTACTCCGGGCAGTACCGCCAGGCCACCGCCGTCATGGCCCCGCTGATCAAAAAACCGAATCGTGATTTTGTGCTCAATAACTGCCGCTACGGTTCCTGCGCCCTGGCCGGTGGCAATCTGAATCATGCCCAGCAGGCGTTTCTCACCGCTTACCGCATCATGAACAGCGTCAATGTCAACACCGGCAGCCGCGTGCTCGGTGCGGTCGTACTTTATGACGGGCTGAAAGTCTGGAAAGGGCAGCCCTTTGAGCGGGCCATGGCCCATTATTACCTGGGCCTGATCTTTCTCATCAAAGGGGATTATCAAAATGCGCGGGCCGCTTTTCAAAACAGCCTCTTTCGGCTCAGAAAATACAGCAACCCCAATCTCTCCATGCCACCCGCCCAGCGATTTGCCCGCACAGATTCCAACTTTACCCTCGGTTATTTCGGCCTCGGCCTCTGCTATCTGAAATTGGGGCACCCGCGTCTGGCCCGCGCCAATTTTCAGCGTGCTCAAAGCCTCGACCCGGATCTGGCGCCCGTGATTGCAAAGATATACGATCCGCGCACCAACGCACTGATCTTTGTCGATTATGGCCACGGCCCAAGGCGCCGACCCGCCGGCATGTATGGGCAGCAGACGGTATTTACACCCGCCCCTTGGCAGGTGGGGCCGCCGCCACCGCTGATTGTCTGGGACAATCACCACCGGGTCCGAGGTGTGCAGCAAAGTGCCATGGCCAATCTTCTTGCCCTGGCTCAGGAAAAACGCTGGCTTACCATGGATACCATCCGCGAGGCAAAAGCAGTCGTGGGCACGGGACTGATGGTTGGTGGTCTTGCGGCCTCGGAGTATGGGGCCTATAACCGCGATCAGACCGTCGCATTGGCCGGGCTTGGTGCGTCGCTGCTCGGGGCGGCAATTGCGGCGAGTTCGCAGGCCGACACCCGCTATTGGCAGATGCTGCCGCGCACGGTTTACGTGGCCCCGTTTCACCTGAGCAAAGGTCCCAACGTCATCCGCGTTGAGGCGGGGCCGCAGATCAGTGCGCCCATCAGCCTTAATTACACCCCGTCATCCGCGTATCGGGTTTTTTATGTTCGACTACCGTAAAAGCCTTTACTGCCGGTATCATGCGCAGAAGCGGTGAGCAGTGACTGAAATGCTACGCCGCATGGTTGATGAACCTGTCAGTCATCGCGTCCGAGGGGACATCGGTTATGCCGATTGAAATGCAGCTCATCCGCATCGTAATCACCGAAACCACCGATCAGCAGACCATTTTCCTCAAAGAGCGTCATGGCTCCCGCGTTCTGCCCATGTTCATCGGTCAGTCGGAGGCGCTGGCGATTGATTACCGCGTCCGCGAGGCCCGCAGCCCGAGGCCGCTCACGCATCAGTTGCTCGGCAATGTTATTTCCGAACTCGGCGGGGAACTCGAGCACGTGGTGATCCACGAGCTCAAAGACGGCGTTTTCTATGCCAAACTGGTCGTCCGGCAGCATGGGCAAATTATTGAAATCGATTCCCGCCCGAGCGATGCCGTGGCGCTGGCACTCTCGGCAGGCGTGAAAATCTTTGTTGAGGAACGCGTCCTGGATGAGGTGTGCAACACCGGCGGCTGATGCCGGTTCTCTGACGCGTTCTTTTCCTGCAGCCGCTGCGGACGCAGCCCGCCTAAGCCCGCGATTGCTCCGGAATTATCCGTTGGCTTGATTTTTGCGCCTT
>JAJZNY010000194.1 GCA_021852245.1 Planctomycetota bacterium
TTGGTGGCGGCCCGGTCGGTTTGTATGCGGCCTATTACGCCGGCCTGCGGCAGATGCGCACCAAAATCATCGACTCGCTGGACCAACTCGGCGGTCAGCTTGCAACCCTTTATCCCGAAAAATACATCTATGATGTTGCCGGTTTTCCCAAGGTGATTGCCCGCGATCTGGTAAAAAATCTGGTTGATCAGGCCCAGCAATACGAGCCACAAGTTTGTTTGTCACAGACAGTTAAGACCCTTACGCGGGATGAGGCTGCGCAGTGTTTTGTGCTTTCGTCCGATCAGGAAGTGCATCGGTCACGAACGGTTCTGATCTGTGCCGGGGCGGGGGCGTTTCAGGCCCGAAAACTGCCGGTTGCGGAAGCGGCTCAGTGGGAGGGGCGGGGCGTGTACTATTCTGTCGGCAGCAAGCAGGTTTTTGCCGGTAAGCGCCTGCTGATCATCGGTGGGGGGGATTCGGCGCTGGATTGGGCGATGAATCTGCATGGGACGGCCTCGCACATTACCATCATCCATCGGCGAAATCAGTTCCGTGCGCATGAGGATAGCGTTTCCAAAACGATGGCCATGGGAATCCCGATTTTGACTTTTTGGGAGTTAAAATCGCTCGTGGTGACCGATAATCACTTAAGCGGTGCGGTTTTGGTGAATAATCAGACGCACGCCGAGCAGACGATCCAGGTCGATGCCATCCTGCCTCAACTCGGATTTATCAGCTCGCTGGGGGCTATCAAAGATTGGCCGATCCAAATACGGGGCCAGTCGATCTTGGTGGACCAGAAAATGCAGACCAATCTGCCGGGCGTATTTGCGGCCGGGGACGTGGCGGGGTTTGATGGCAAGTTGAAGTTAATCGCTACGGGTTTCGGAGAAGCGGCAACTGCGGTAAACTTTGCCAAGACGCTGCTGGATCCGAAGGCCAAAGCGTTCCCGGGGCACTCGAGTGAGATGGGGCCTCAGACGCTGACCACCATCGGAACGAGTGCGGATGTAACTGCGGCCTGAGGTGTGCGTATAATGCTCATGAATGGATTCGTGGGCGCCACGGTGCGGAATGTGGCTTGGAGAAAGTTGGTAGTTTCATGGTCGAAACGCTTTCACAACCCACCCGACGCGGCAATATGACGTGTGAAGCATTGAAATTTCGTGGACTGACAACATTTAAGACGATCGGCGTGGTGCTCATGGCTACCATGCTCGTATCCGTCTGGCCAGGCTGCAAAGACAACACGGCGGCGGTCAGTTCCGGCCGATCGCCCCAACCGTCTTCCATGTCCGTCCCCACGGCGTTCCGTGCGTTGCCTGCTCGGCATGGCAAACTTGTCTTCACCGATCCCACACGAAGCAACCTGTGGGCGGGCGCCCGCTGGTACACGCTAGCAACTTCGCAGGGCACCCCTTCAACGACTCAAGCCGCTGCCTATTACACGGCCCATAATCTTTATATCGCTGTCAACACCCTCGGATCGCCCGTCACTTCTCCCAACATTTCACTGCCGAAGCTTTGGCAGCATAGCTGTGCGGAAGTTTGGCTGGATACGACGGCACATCAAACCGGGATGAATTTCTACGAGATTGTCATCGCGCCCAATGGGCGTGTGAATCAGGTTTGGCACAAATCCGGTTCGCCTCCCCGTCCGCTCGCTGATGGCCAGGTTAATTTTGATCATCCATTTGCATCGATCCCCTGGAAGACACCGGGGCTTGTTGCAAAAACATGGGTGCATCTGCATTCGTTCAAGCCGGGGTGGAGTGCCGTGCTGAGAATTCCTCTCGGGCACCTTCCGCGGGCGCTCGCCTGTGCGTGCAAGCCGGGTTCCCGCTATCGCATTAACGTGCTGCGATATAAGTGGCATCATGGAGCCGGGAGCGCCAAACTGATTCAGTCAAGCCTTTTTCCCGTCACGCCCGGCTGTCAGCCGTTTGCACCCTACCGCATGGGCCGTCTGGTGCTGGCACATTCCGGCAGCGATGACTTGGCTCTGCTGACGCGGCATTGAGCACTTTTCCACCTCCTGGCGCGATCATACAGCCCGGCGCTTCAGCGAACAAAATATTTCGAGTTATAATTTTGCCGCAGGATTGCAATGAGAAGGCGTCCTTGCGGCGTTATTCTTTGAGATGATGGCAAACCGGGCCGGGCCGGTCGGCGGATTGTTGGAGTTGATGGTGGAACATTCAGGCGACATTCAGCTTTCGATTATCGCGCCGGCATTCAACGAAGTTGATAATGTCGGCCCGCTGGTCGAGCGGATTGATGCGGTCTTCACACCCCTGGGTTATGAATTCGAGGCGGTGATTGTGGATGATTGCAGCACCGATGGAACTCGTGAAAAATTACTGGCTCTTGCCCGGCAATATCCCTTTCTACGCGTGGTGCGCCTGGATAAAAACAGCGGACAGACGGCCGCGATGGACGCCGGCTTCCGCCACGCACGGGGCCGGATTTGGGGCACCGTGGATGCCGACATGCAGAACGATCCCGGTGAGATACCGCGGCTGATGGAAATGCTCGGGCCGGATGTGGATATGGTCAACGGCTGGCGGAAAAAACGAAGCGATAACATTCTGCGGCTCATTCAGACGCGCATCGCCAATGGCATTCGCAATTGGCTCAGTGGCGAAAATATTCAGGATTCCGCCTGTTCGCTCAAGGTGTATAAGCGCCAATGCCTTGAGGGGCTTACGCTTTACAAAGGGATGCATCGATTCTTTCCAACACTGGTAAAAATGCGAGGTTTCAAGGTTATTGAAGTGCCTGTGAGCCATTATCCCCGCGCTCATGGGGTTACAAAGTATAAATTCGGCAGCCGGGTGATCCGGGCGTTTATTGATCTGCTCGCGGTGCGATGGATGAAGAAACGGCAGTTGCGCTACACCTGCCGCGAACTCTCACCGACCGCGGATGTTTCAGCGGCGGCCAAACCTCCGGCAACTTCCGGCGTATAAAGGCGGGGAGGAGCCAATCTGATCGGTTCGGTTTACGTATTGTTTTTCGACAGGTGCATACATTGATTCATCCAACTGCCGTGATATCTCCCGAGGCCCAAATTGATTCCACCGTGCGGATCGGCCCCTATTGCGTCATTGAAGGGCCGGTCAAAATCGGCCCGAATTGTCATCTTCACAGCCATGCTAAGGTAATGGGTAACACCACACTCGGCGGCGGCAATACCCTTCACAGTTTTGCCGTGCTCGGTGATGCTCCGCAGGATTTGAAACACAAGGATCAACTCAGCGAGCTGGTAATCGGGGACGATAATATTTTCCGTGAACATGTCACCGTTCATCGGGGGACCAATGGGGTAACCCGCATCGGATCGCACTGCTTTCTGATGGTCGGCTCGCATGTCGGCCACAATGCTGAAGTCCGCGATTACGTCACACTGGTTAACGGCGCCCGTCTTGGCGGCCACAGCATCATTTTTGACCGGGCTATCGTCGGTGCAGGGTGCGCCATCCATCAGAATGCCCGCGTGGGGCGGCTTTCGATGGTGAGCAATAATTCTGCCCAGCTCAGCGATATTCCGCCCTATTGTATCTCCATGCAGACGGCGATTGTCACGCAGATTAACAATGTCGGCATCAGGCGATCCGGTATGAGCCGCGAGGCGATTAATGCCGTGCGGCAGATGTTCAAGCTGCTCATGCGTGATCTGGCGGGTATTCCGTTGCCGCGGGCGGTGGATCGTCTGTCGCCGGAACTCCTGGCGTATCCCGAGGTGCGGGAATTTGTGGATTTCGTCAAGACCACGCGGCGCGGTGTGGCGAAATTTCAGCCCTGGTCACAAACCAACGAAGATCGATCGAATCGAGATGATGACGCCCACTACGCCGATGAAATTGACGGCCAGAACCTATGAAACACCCGACGCCGGCCATGCTGCGCCTGATGGATGCCGCTGCAAATCGCGGCCGCGAGGCTCTGCGGTGTTTGGAAGATACGGCCCGGTTTATCCTCGCTGACGGAACGGCGGCCGCCGAATTCAAATCGATCCGCCACGCACTGGTTGCCGCGCTTCGCCCGCTGGGGCTCTCCGACTCCGTCGCCTGCCGCGATATTGAAACGGACGTGGGCAAAGATACCAAAGCTCCCGGCCAACTGGAGCTTAAAAATCTTGCCGAGATGGTGGATGCGGCATTCGGTCGCGCCGGTGAAGCACTCCGCAGTCTGGAAGAAGTTGCACGGACGATGGATATTCCCGCCTCGGCGCAAATGGAATCGCTCCGTTACCGACTCTACGGCGCCGCCAAAGGACTGCAGATGGCATCGCGACAAGTGGGGCGTCTGCCGCCGACCATCCTCTGCGTTCTGATCACCGAAACGCTCTGCCGCCGGAATTGGATTGAAACGCTGGACGCCGTACTCGACGGCGGGGCGGATATGGTGCAACTGCGCGAAAAGGATCTTGACGGGGGAGAACTGCTGATTCGCGGCCGCCTTCTGGTGGATCGCTGCCGACGCCACAACTGTGTGCCGATCATCAACGACCGATTCGATGTGGCACTGGCGTGCGGAGCGGGTGTCCATGTGGGGCAGAGCGATCTGCCGTGCGTCGAATTACGAAAACTCGCTCCCGCGGACATGATCATCGGTGTGTCCACGAGTCGGTTGGAAGAGGCCCGGGCGGCTGTGCACGCCGGTGCGAGTTACATCGGTATCGGGCCCATGTTTGAAAGCCGTACCAAGATCAAGCCCCGGCTCGCCGGCATCGAATACGCTAGGCAGATTGCCGTGGCAAACCTGCCGATACCGGCACTGGCGATCAGCGGCATTACCGTCGATAATATTGAGCCATTGGTCGCGGCCGGTGTGCGGTCCATTGCGGTCAGCAGCGCGGTGATAGGGTCGGAAGATCCGGCAGCGGCGTGTCGGGCGCTCCGGCGTGCCTTGGAACCGCGTGCGTCTCAGACACCTCCCGGCGCGGGCAATGCTTA
>JAJZNY010000410.1 GCA_021852245.1 Planctomycetota bacterium
ATCGCGAAGGGGAGCGGCTTAAGTTTGGCGTGTTTCGCAGCCGCCGGGCCGGTGATGGCTCGGCACAGCATGGGACACCACAAGCTCTCCTTGGAATTGGATTTCTCCCGATTGTAAATCAGAAGATTACCGTCGCAGATCAGTCCGCTGTAACCGAACCGCTGCACGCCCCCGTCCGTTCTTCGACTGAATACCATCGCGCAGGATGAAAAGGCATCCCAATAGACAACGATCGGCTTTCCACCCAGACGGTCATTAACCACCGCATGCCAGTTCATGATCGGAATCGGGTACGCACGCGCCTGACCGTGAATCACAACCCCGATCACCCGGTCCGGCCCCTGGATGTACCCGCCGGAATCCGCCAGACCGGCGTTGATGTTTGATACCTCCAGTGGCTTGATGGTGTACGGGTGGTCAAGCGCCGCCAGACCGTCCTTGTAATTGCCGCCGGCCCTGAGCAACTTTCGAGGCACCAGGCAGGGCGTCAGCGGAAATTGATAGCTTGAAACGTGCACCCCATCGCCGATGATCGGGCGCACCTGTCCATGAACCAGTGGAATGATGATCTTTTTGACGATCAGGCCCGCCGTGATGGCCGCCACCAGCAGGATAATCCAGCGCCCCGAGGAGAAAAATTTTTCTATCGCACGTCGCATGGATGGTGAACCCTCGCAGGTAGATGGAGGTACATGCCGAAAATTAATATCGGCTGATTTTCAGCAGCAGCGGATGCCGAGCACTGGTTCGATGCGCATGGTACGGAACACGATCCACCACCAGCACGGCCAGGAGAAGCGGCAGGTAAATCACACTGGCCAGAAAGAGTCTGCGGGCGGAAGGCCGACTTGTCCGCCGTCGAAATCCGATCGACAGAACAACCAGACCCGCGCTCAGCAGCACGCCGAGAATAAGGAATGTCAATCCGGCGGAATTCACTACCGTGAGCCCGGCGGCCAGCGGTATCAGCAGCAGGCTGTAGAGCACGGCCATATTCCCCGTGGTTCTGCCGGTCGGATCAATCAGCGGCAGCATTCGAAAACCCGCGCGGGCATAGTCATCCTTATACATCCACGCCAGGGCAAGAAAATGCGGTATCTGCCAGATAAAGAGAATCCCCGCCAGCAGATAGGCCGGAGCCGCCAGAGACCCGGAGGCCGCCGCAAACCCCATCAAGGGCGGCACGCCGCCGCAAATCGCACCCACCACCGTATTGAGCGTCGTGAGACGCTTAAGCGGCGTATAGATAAATGCATAGATGACCAGATTCCCCAAGCCAAGCAAGGTTGCGAGCACATTCGTCCCCACCAGCAGGCAGATCATGCCGAACACGCCGGTGAAAATGGCCAGCATCATCGCGGTGGACCGGGCGATGCGTGCCGCCGGCAAGGGACGGTTGTGCGTCCGTTGCATTTTGGCATCCAGCCTGATTTCCCACCATTGATTCAGCGCCGACGCGCTGCCCGCCAGCATCCAGGTGCCCAAGCTCAGTGCAACCAACGAAAGCCAGTTCACCGCCGTACCCGATCCGAGGAAATAGCCCACCAGTGCGGTGATGACCACCATTCCCGTCAGCCGGAGTTTCAGCAGGGTGGCGATATCACCCAGAAGGGTCGTTGGCGACGCGGCAGTCGTGCACGGGGCGCTATGCTCCAGCTCCGTTGTACCTTGAGTTGCTACCGTCATGCATCCGATCCTGCCGGAGTGTTACGTCCGACTTACGCAGTCCGCTGCCTTCACCGGAGCGTCCGTCCGCCCGGTAACTCCGTCTATGAGCATTGTAGCACCCGGCCGGCTCCGGCGCACACCGGCGGGTATCTGCCGCGTGCCCGATAATCGCCGCCGTGATGCCGATCGCAGTTCTTATTTATTCCAAAATGCACTGCCAAATACCGCGTCGGAATCGAGCTCCGCTTCAATCCGCAGCAATTGATTGTATTTGGCGACTCGGTCCGATCGGGCCGGTGCACCCGTCTTGATCTGACCGCAGTTGGTCGCAACGGCAATATCCGCAATCGTGGCATCTTCCGTCTCGCCGCTGCGGTGGCTCAATACGGCGCTGTATCCGTTACGCATCGCCAATTGCACCGCTTCCAGCGTCTCGGTCAGGGTGCCGATCTGGTTTACCTTCACCAGAATGCTGTTCCCCACGCCCATCGAGATTCCCTTCTGCAGATACTCGGTGTTGGTGACAAACAGATCGTCGCCGACCAACTGCATCTTATCCCCCAGGCGGTCGGTCAGCTTTTTCCAGCCATCCCAATCCCCTTCCGCGAGTCCGTCCTCCAATGAGCGGATCGGGTATTTGCTGCACCATCCATCCCACAGGTCGATCAGTTGATCATTCGACATGTAGTTGGTTGGATCGCTCTTGAAGAGTTTATATTTCTTCTTCCCGTGATCCCACAACTCGCTGGCCGCCGGATCCAGTGCGATAAACACATCCTTGCCCAGTTTGTAGCCGGCGGCTTTAACGGCTTCGGCAATCACTTCGAGGGCTTCATCATTGGATTTCAGACTCGGCGCAAAGCCCCCTTCATCACCCACCGAGGTGCTGAGCCCCTTTTTGTGCAGCACCTTCTTGAGCGTGTGATAAATTTCGCACCCCATCCGCAGCGCGTGCGAAAAATTTTTGGCACCCCACGGCTGGATCATAAATTCCTGAAAATCCACATTGTTATCCGCGTGCTTACCACCGTTGAGAATATTCATCATCGGTACCGGCAGCACTTTCGCCGAGGTACCGCCGATATACCGGTACAGCGGCAGGCCGAGATAATTGGCCGATGCCTTGGCCACCGCCAGCGAAACGCCCAGAATCGCATTGGCGCCCAACTTGCTTTTATTTTTTGTGCCGTCGAGTTTGATCATCAGATGATCAATCCCCTCCTGATCCCGCGGGTCCGCCTCGATGAGTTCCGGTGCGATGATCGTATTCACATTCTGAACGGCCTTGAGCGTGCCCTTGCCCATGTATCGCTTGGCATCACCATCACGCAGTTCCACCGCCTCGTTTTCGCCCGTCGATGCACCGCTGGGCACGGCGGCACGCCCCATCGTTCCATCGCTCAGAATTACATCCACTTCCACGGTCGGGTTGCCGCGGGAGTCCAGAATCTCCCGGGCTATCACATCGGCAATCATAATTTCCATTTGCGGCTCCCAATATCAATCATAACGGTCGGCTCTTTCAAGGCGGCAGGTAACACACCCTGCCACCCGGCCGAGGCAACAAACCCATGAGATTAGCAGAAAACATGGCGGTTTGCCATGGACGCCGGTGCGGTTTGGTTCGCCTGAAATTTTGCGTTACACTCTGTAAACGATTCGGGATTACACCTTGCACGGAGGCATCGCGGGTGATGATGATTTCCAACTCTTCAGCGTCGGTCGGTTCTGATTCCTTTGTGCATCTCCACGGCCACAGCCATTATTCTCTGCTCGACGGTGGCGCTACCGTTGAAAAGCTCTGTCAACGAGCGGCCGAACTCAACATGCCCGCCCTGGGCCTGACCGATCACGGTAATCTTTTCGGATTGGTGGATTTTTACACCTGCGCCAAAAGCGCCGGTATCAAACCGATTCTCGGCTGCGAATTTTATGTCGCGCCCGGCTCCCGCTTTGAAAAAGAAGCCCACGGCATCAGCGAAGCCGCCTATCACCTCGTCGTGCTCGCAAAAAATGCGGCGGGATACAAAAATCTCATTAAACTTGCCAGTCTGGCCTACCTTGAGGGTTTTTACTATCGGCCCCGCGTCGATAAGGAATTGCTTCACCGGTATCGCGAAGGACTTATCGTCATCAACGGCCATTTCGGCACCGAAATCGCCGCCTGTCTGCAGCGAGGCGATGCCGCTGCGGCTCTCGATGTGGCCGGCCAGTACAGGGATATGTTCGGCGAAGATTTTTTTGTTGAATTGCAGAATCATGATGATCCGGCGCAGATCAGCATGATTCCCCAACTCCTGGATCTTGCCCGCCGGGCCGGATGTCCGGTTGTCGCCACCAACGATCATCATTATCTCAAACAGGACGACTACGACGCCCACGATGTGCTCTGCTGCATCAGCATGGGCAAGACGCTCACTGACGAAAATCGGCTCCACTATTCCAAAGAACTCTATCTCAAAAGTCCCGCTCAGATGCGGCACATCTTCCGAGATATTCCTGATGCGTGCGACAACACGCTCGAAATCGCCGCGCGATGCGATGTCACCCTCGATTTCTCCCGCCGCTATGCCCCTGTTTACAATCCATCCATCGACGCAACCACCGGGAAAGCTCCGTCAGCCGACGAATATCTTCGCCAGCTCTGTCTGGCCGGAATCCGCGAGCGCTACGGCGAACTGACGCCGATTCTGGAGCAGCGGTTGGAACAGGAATTGAGCGTGATTCAGGGGAAGGGCTTTTCCAGTTACTTCCTCATCGTATGGGATTTCTGCAATTTCGCCCGCGGGCAGGGCATTCCCGTCGGCGCCCGTGGCAGCGGCGTTGGCACACTCGTCGGTTACGCGCTGGGGCTCTGCAATGTGGACCCCATCCGCTACGATCTGCTCTTTGAACGCTTCATGGACCCGAGCCGCTCGGAAATGCCCGATATCGATATTGATATCTGTCAGGAAGGACGCGGCAAGGTTATTGAATATGTCCGCCAGAAATACGGCAACGTGTCGCAGATTATTACTTTTTCAACACTTGGTGCCCGCGCTGCCATCAAGGATGTCGGCCGGGTACTCGGCGTCAGCCTCGCCGAAGTCGATGCCATCACCAAGCTGGTCCCCAAAACGCTCGATGTCACACTGGATGCAGCACTGGAAGTGCCCGACCTGAAAAAAATGTACCGCGAAAAAGGGCACATCACCAAACTCTTCGACGTGGCCAAACGCCTTGAGGGGCTCTGCCGCAATGCCGGCATGCACGCCGCCGGCGTCATCGTCT
>JAJZNY010000035.1 GCA_021852245.1 Planctomycetota bacterium
GAGTAATGTATCGCTGCATGGATGAACAATCACCTCTTTACGAAGGAATCCGGCGCCCAGAAACCAGCAGACGATAATAGGAACTTTGAGCTTGGCGGCAAGTGGGCGCACGGGTGGATGAAAAAATGGCGGGATTTTGGGGCCGGACTTTCAGCCTGAGAGCGTCGGCCGGGATGGTAACGGGAATAAAAAAGGGGACGAGGATGGTTTGCATCCTCGTCCGGATTCTGGGCGTCCGTGCCCGGTTTAATTATCGCTGCGGAATGGGGTGGTGATCAGTGGTGTCCCCAGCCGCCGCGGAATCCATGGCCGCCGTCCCGATCGCCCCAATGCTGGCCCCCCCTGCCGCCGTGCCATTGATTGAAACCGCGATCACCGTTCCACCGGTTGCCATGCCATCCGCCACGAAAGAACGGGTGGAAGATGGGGTGAAAAGCCGGTCTGAACACAGGCCGATAAATGGGCCGGTAGATCGGCTGATAGGCCGGGCGAAACACGGGCGCCGGCGGCGGGCAATACGCGGGGGCCGTGTAAACGGGTGCTGGGGTGTAAACAGGCGGCGCGTAAACCGGGGCCGTATAGACGGGCTGCGGGCAGGCCGGGGCGGGTGCGTAGACTGGTGCCGGCTGGTAATAGACCGGTGGTGGAGCATAAACCGGGGCGGACACCACAACGGGCAGGCCAAAATTGAAACCAAATCCCACACGGATAGCGGCGTGGGCGGTTGATCCGATGGCCAAAGCGGATGCGGCTACCGCCCCGGCAAGGAGCATTTTGTAGCCGGTGGTTTTGGCAGCGATGGTGGACAAGAGAGCGTTCATGGTAACCTCCAAAAATTTGAATGGGCGTGGCGACAATCGCGTACCCTTTTTGAAGCCCGCCAGCCTGCATAGGCTGATCTGCGAAGCTTCCAATGTGTCAAACGATTCTGATCAAGAATAGTTGCAGCATGTAGATTATCTTCTGGAGAGATATGTATCATTTACGGAAACATTCTGTTTTTGGTCGATATTTCGTCGAAACGGGGGATGAATTCAGGAACCGCCTCATATATTCGTAAATAGGAATAAGTGATATTGCTGGATTCGGCGGATGTCTATGCTTTGATTCGGATGGCCACACCGTGGGCCGTTGTGCGTTTTTTGAACTGCAGTGCATATCCGATTAAACTCCCAAACTTGCGGCTCGACGGTCAGCGGATTCCGTAAAGCATGATCGGGCGGCAGTTTGCCACTCGGCTGACGCGGAAACCATGACTTGCCGCAAATGTCGACCGCGTCCGGTTGGCTATAGATATTGGCTTATCTGGGGTTTTTGCATGGCAATTCCCGGCCCCCACTTACCGGTCTTGAGATTCTGCGGGTTACTGGCCGGCAGCACCGATCAACTTGCTGCTGCCCGTCATGAGCTTTCTCAGTGGTACGGGCCGATCCATCATGCGACCGAGCCGATTGAGTTTAACTTCACCGAATATTACACACCCGAGATGGGGCCTAAACTGCTGCGGCAATGGGTGCGCTTCAGCACGCTCTTTGCGCCGGATCAACTCGCCCGCTGCAAGCTCGAGACGAATATGTCTGAAATTCTGCTGGCCCGGCAACTGGGTTCCGGCGTGCCGCGACCGGTGAATATTGATCCGGGATATGTCACCCGCAGCAAGGTGGTGCTGGCATCGACCAAGGATCACGGCCACCGCATTTACCTGGAGCAGGGGATTTACGCGGAAGTGACGCTGCACTGGACGGCGGCGGGATGGGGATTTTCGTCCTGGACGTATGCGGACCACAAGACCCCCACCGCGATTCAATTCTTCACGCAGAGCCGGCAGTATTATTTCCGGCAACTGCAGCTGACCATGGCGATACCCAATACCGAAAAGTTGGACAACCCGGCGGCGGAGCCGGGTGAAATGAAGGGAAGCTGAATTGATTGAGATCGGCGCACTGGTTCTGGCGGCGGCCTTTGCGCTGAGCCTCATCGGCACAGCGCTGGTGCGACGGATGTCCGGCCGACTGGGGCTGATTGACATGCCCGGCCACCGGAAAGTGCATGATACGCCGATCGCCCGCAGCGGCGGAATCGCCATTTTCTGGGCCATCGGCCTGCCGATGATCGTTGGCTATGCGGGCACGTTTCTCCTGCAGATGCATATGGTGCGGCAGATGCTGCCGACGTCGATTATTAAATACATTCCCGGCGTGCTCTTTGACCGGCCGCTGATGCTGATCCTGTTTTTTGCGACGCTGGGGATTCATCTGCTGGGGCTTCTGGATGACAAGCTGACGCTTTCGGCGGTGCCGAAATTGCTGGGGCAGTTATTTTGTGCGGGGCTGCTGGTGGGGTTGGGGGAGATGGTTGAACCCGGCGGATTTCGCATCCTGACGATGCTGGATCAGATGGTGCCCGGCGGATTCTGGCTCTCGGCTCTGATCAGCGTGCTGTGGATTGTTCTGCTGACCAATGCCTTTAACTTCATGGATAACATGGACGGGCTCTCGGCGGGCGTGGCAATCATCTGCGCCGCGATGTTTTTGGTGGCCGCCCTGATCCACCATCAATTTTTTATTGCGGGTCTGCTGCTGCTGTATATCGGTGCGGCGGGCGGGTTTCTGGTGTTTAACTTTCCACCGGCGAGCATCTTCATGGGGGACGGCGGAAGCATGGTGCTGGGGTTTTTTCTCGGGGCGCTGACCATCCGCACCACGTTTTACTCCGGCCAGGGGCGGTGGTACACGCTGCTGATGCCCCTGATTGTTACCGCGATCCCGATTTATGATCTGCTGGTGGTATCGATTGTCCGGCTGCGGCGCGGGCGCAGCCCGATGCAGGGGGACACCAATCATTTTTCACATCGGCTTACGCGGCACGGGTTCAGTAAAAAGGGGGCTGTCATGGTGATCTACGCCGCCTCGCTGGCGTGCGGACTCTCCGCCCCCCTGTTGGCCCTGGTCAGCAGCACGGCTGCGATTCTCGTGGGCCTGCAGACGCTGGCGATTCTGATCATCATCGCGGTGCTGGAGCGGGTGGGAGAACATACCCAATGAACACGTCAACCCGAACCCATCTGGCCCGCGCCGCCCTGCTGGTACTTCTGCTGGTGCTCTGCTGCCGAATGACCCTCAACGAGGGGATTGATGACGGCTTTATCGGCACGCTGTCCACGCAGCTCTCCGGCCTGCCGCCGGCGGTGGAAGTGACCTGCGCGGCGGCGATGGTGCTGCTGTGTGCGGGGATCGGGCTGCTGGTGGAAACACCGCGGCGCTGGTGGCAGTGGGCGTCGCTCTCCGGGATAACCGCCCTGTCGGCATTGGCATTTGCCGATTCAATCCCGGCCGCCAACCATTTTGCGGCGCTGGTGGGGGCGTGTGAGTTTTCCATGAATCTGTTTGCCGGCTGGACCATTGCGCTGCTCTGCACCACCCCCAACCGCCGGGCGCTGGCCATCAGTGTGCTGGCATCTCTCGGGGCGGTGCTGGCGTTCAAGGGGCTGTATCAGCATTACGTTGAAATACCGCAGACGGTGACACAGTTCACCCGCCATCCGAACCGCTGGCTGGCGAATATCGGCATCCGGCCGGGCAGTTCTGCGGTACGGCTTTTCATCTCGCGCCTCAAGAGCCGGGAAGTTACGGGGTTCGGGTCGGATAACGACCAGTTTGGCGAGGCGCTGATTCCGCTGGTTTTGCTGAGCCTGATGCTTTCACTCGCATGGGGGTGGTGGCGGAAACCGGAAGCAGACCCGATTGAAACGCGCAAAGCATCCCGGCATCGCGGCGAATGGCAAACGGCGGCGGATGCGACCCAGACCACCATCATCATCGGGTGCGTGTGGAGTGCACTGGTGCTTGTTGGGTTGGGGCTGGTGTTGTACTTTACGCGCAGCAAAGGCTCGATAGCGGCAACGGGATTGTGCATCGTTGCCATGCTGGTCGGTTTGGCACTCTCACCGCAGATCGCACGGCTGCGCTATCGGTTTTTCGCGCTGCTGGTGATCATCGCGGCGGCGGGAGCGGCGGCGCTGATCGCCTGCGGCCTTGTGCTTCACGGCCTGCCGACGAAAGACCTCCTGTTTCGATGGCAATACTGGAACGGCGCGGTTGGGATCATCATTCATCATATCTGGCGGCGTGGGGCTTAATAATTTCGGCTATTACTACACGCGGTACAAGTGGCACAGTGCGCCGGAGGATGTGAAAGATCCGCACAATGTGCTGGTACGCATCGCATCGGAATTGGGTTTGCCGGCGGCTATTATTTTCACATTGCTGGTGGGATTGGCATTTTATCTGATCTTCCGTCCGCCAACCAAGGAACAGGCGAGCAGCCGTACGCCGCCGATCCTGCTGATCGTCGGTTTTGTCGCCGTCTGGTGGATGTGCGATGATCTGAACCGGATGGTGGGGGCGGGCAAGGCGATACCGTATATTCTGGAACTGTCGATTCTCTATGCGGCCATTGCGATCATCGCTCTGGCGGTGGTATGCCAGCTTCTCTCGTGCATGACGCCGGAATATCGGCGAAAGATTGAAATCGCATTGGCTATCGGGGCGGGCGGAATGCTGCTCTACGATCAGATCAATCTGGCACTGGTCACCGGCAGCGTTGCGATGCTGTTCTGGGCGGTATTGGCGATCGCCCAACCGCAGGATTCTCCGGCTCCTTCGGGCAAGAGCGGCAATACCGGCGGCAACGGCGGGATAGATCGGCCGGGGACTATTGCAGCACGGGCGTGGGGCGGCGGGCTTGCGGCCGCATCGTTGGCGGTGGCGTTGGGTGTGATTACGCCGATGGTGACGGGCCGACTCCCCTGGGACACGATGGCCTGGGCGCAGGATTACCGACTCGACATCAGCGGTGGGCGGATGCATCATGCGCTGGCCGATGTGAATCATATATTGGCGTATGATCGGCGGTCGCAGGCATGGC
>JAJZNY010000214.1 GCA_021852245.1 Planctomycetota bacterium
CATGGCTGTAGTTATAACCGGCCAAGTTGGGCGAACAACCTCCCGCTTGACGCAGGCTTTGACCCGCCTATTCTCAATTTTGATTATTGCGTAAAAACGATTTTTGGCTTTTTCATTGGACTTTGGCCACCGATATTAACGAATCATATGATGGACGGTTTGAGATTTTCTCGGTCCGGTTCCCGGTGTACGGGGCAATGAGGCAGGAGCCTCCGGCTTTTTGTTACCTTGCGGTACGATATGGAGCCCAATGACATGGACGTGATGGAAAGAATTTCGACCGATGTGAAAAAGTCTTTTCGGATTGTCTTCATGAACGGTTTCCTTCAATCTCGCCAGCCTACGGCCATGATCGCGTCCTCCAACGCCGAAGATCGGGCCGTGCTGCAACTTACTCCTCCCGGCGGGCGAGGTGAAGGATATACACTGGTCGATGCCGGCTCACTCTTTCCAGGTTATTCCCTTCGAGTGCCCCGCCGATGCGTTAAACCACTCCGGGCAAAAAACGCGGCAGATATCCGCGTCTACGTGCCGCTGTTCAAAACGTCCACCGGTCTTCAGGCCCAGTTCCAGACTCCCATGTTAATTAACGAGGCCAATCACCGCGCCCTGCAACTTGACGAATCCATTTTAGAGGGTGATTTATGCCGTTATTAGGTCTAAAATATTCGTATGCGGGCAGATGGCTCGGCAATCTGCTGCCAGCTCGCCAACTAGTTGGAGTTCATGCCGGCCCTGGGCCGGGCAAGGAGTGCAGCCATGCTGGTTCTTTCCAGGCAGCGCGATGAAAGCATCATGATCGGGGATGATATCCAGATCACGATCGTCGATATTCGCGGCGATAAAGTGCGGCTGGGCATCAGCGCCCCCAATACGGTGCCCGTCCATCGCAAGGAAGTCTATCAGGCGATCCAAAAAGAACGTACCGGAGGCAAAACTGCCGACAATAACCCTCCCGGCACCGCCTCAGTTCCCGCGCCCGCTGATTAGTCAAGCTGCACCCGAGGCCCTATGATATCGCCTGCTGAATAAGTCGGAGGCGCCTCATATGGTCAACGTCGCAACGCTCGGCTTGGCGGCCCTCCTTGCACCCGCCGCTGCCCATCCCAAACCCCATCCTCGCATTTCCTGGTCCATCACGCCCGTTGCCATCATCCGTACGGCCGCCGACATACTCGACCCCGATCAAAAACCGTATCTGCATTGGCTGCATAACCGCGCCGGGCTGCAACTGTTACTTCGATTCAACGGGCCGAAAAAAATTCGGGCCTTCAATCAAATTGTTATTACCCACGCAGGCGTCAATACAGGTCTCAACCTGCGGGTGTTGTCACCCAAACCGGGTGCATTTGTCCAGCCGACTCTCTCCCGTCTTGGCCGCATTGCCCGTCAGGCGGCGCTGCCCGGCCGCATTCTTCCACTCCTGCTCTCCCTGCCGTCACCCAGGGCGAAAATGCTCACCCGTCTGGTGGGGCATTGCGATCTGGTGGTCGGCGGACATGTCCGACTTATCGAACTCAAACACCTTCAGGCAATGCACTTGGGAATCGTGGAGTTACCAACAAAACTCTTTCCTCACGTCGGCCTCAAATTGCTCCAGAAACCCAAACCCGGAGTGACAGGACTTGTTGCCATTGAAATCAGGGGTGGCCCCGCCACATTCCGATCGGCATCCGTAACCGATGGTAAAAAAGAGATATCTCGCGGGTATCTCTCGATCGGCTCACCCGCAAAAATTCAGAAAATCATTCTGTTTCTCCGACATCCTCTCAGTAACCGATCTGAATTGAAATTGCGGCTGCTGACGAACCAGAAAATAATTGAGGTTCACTTTTCGCTCCACCCCATCAAGCTCCCGCACTGAACCGCAGGCGTGGCTGCCGGTTCATTTCTACTCCGAAGGTTGTTTCCTCAGCCGGCCCGGCCCGAGTCAAACACCGCTTCCACCAAAGCATTCATTCCAATCCGCGCCCTTATCTCGGATTTTATCATTTGATTATATATGCTTAGGCGTATATAGTGTAAACATGAGTAAGCTTGATACCAAATCGGAAACAGGATCCCTCTCCCGCGGTATAGCCCACCGAGCCGCTCCATGCGGTTGCGGGTGCCCGACGCCGATGGCCACCGGTGCCGTCAGCCCCAACCCCGCGCCGATGGCAAAAACATCCTCCGTCGATGTGAGCCGCATGTTCCGGGCATTCTCCGACCCGACCCGTCTGCGAATATTAAATCTGCTCTCCGGCGGCGAGCTTTGCGTATGCGATATTGTCTGCGTGCTGGAGATGTCGCAACCCAAGGTGTCCCGCCATCTGGCCTACCTGCGCCGATCGGGTCTCGTGCTGGCCCGTCGGCAGGGACTCTGGATGCACTACCAGCTCGCCACACCTCTCAGCAAATTTCATAATACTTTATTAACATGCCTCGCCGAATGCTTTGCCGATGTGCCGCAGCTTACCCTCGACAGGGCGAAGCTCGACCAGATTCACTCCGGCTCCCCCGGCCGCGGATGTTCAGCTCCCGCCGACGATTTCGGCAGTTGATACCGCTAACAATCACAAGTGGTGGATAAAACGATCGCAAATTTTGAAACAAGGAACCGATATGACAACCCAGCCAAAACTAAAAGTTTTATTTCTCTGCACCGGCAATTCCTGCCGCAGTCAGATGGCCGAAGGATGGGCCAGAAAGCTCAAGGGCGACGAACTGGAAGTCTCTTCAGCGGGCATCACAACCCACGGCCTGAATCCGCATGCCGTGCAGGTAATGGCGGAGGCGGGCGTCGATATTTCCGGCCATAAATCCAAATCCGCCGCCGAGGTGGCCGACGTACTGTTTGATTATGTGATCACCGTCTGCGGCCACGCGCATGAAACCTGCCCCACATGGCTCGGGGCCGGTGCCAAGTTGATCCATCGCGGGTTTGACGATCCGCCGAAACTTGCCGCATCCGCTCGCACTCCGGAAGAGGCATTGAACCACTATCGGCGCGTGCGCGATGAAATCCGGCGGTTTGTCGAAACCCTGCCGCAATCGCTTCAGGCCGCCGAATCCGCCGCACCGCAGACAGCGGGAGAAAGGCAATAGCCATGTCGGCTATTACAAAACAATTATCAGTTCTGGACCGCTATCTCACCCTCTGGATTGCTTTGGCAATGGCCGGTGGCATCGGTCTCGCGTTCGTCTGGCAAGGGTTTGGCGCCGCGATGCAGAAAGTTCAGGTGGGGTCCACCAACATCCCGATTGCCGTGGGCCTGATCGTGATGATGTATCCGCCTCTGGCCAAGGTGCGCTACGAACAGCTCTGGCGGGTTTTTGTCGACTGGAAAATATTGCTCCTTTCGCTGGTGCAGAACTGGCTCATCGGGCCGGTGCTGATGTTCGGGCTCGCGGCGCTCTTTCTTCACGGCCATCCGCTGCTCATGGCGGGCGTCATCCTCATCGGTCTGGCTCGGTGCATTGCGATGGTGATTGTCTGGAATGATCTCGCCGCCGGGGATGCCGATTACGCTGCCGGCCTGGTCGCGTTCAACAGCATTTTTCAGGTGCTCTGTTACGGCGTGTACGCATGGTTTTTCATCAACATTCTTCCCGCCATGTTCCACATCCCCATGACGCAGATCGATCCATCGAAGATATCCATTCCGAACATCGGCCGGAGCGTGCTGATTTATCTCGGCATTCCATTTGCCGCGGGCGTGCTCACCCGGTTCGCACTGGTGCGCCTCAAGGGTGTTCAATGGTACCAGCGGTCTTTTATCCCCCGCATCAGCCCGATCACGCTGGTCGCTTTGCTTTTCACCATCGTGGTGATGTTCGGCCTCCAGGGGCGGCAGATTGTGGCCCGCCCGGGCACCGTCATGCTCATTGCGATTCCGCTGCTGATCTATTTTGTCCTGATGTTCGGCATCAGTTTTTGGATGGCCCGGCGGCTGGGGGCGGATTACCCACGCACCGCCACCATCGCCTTTACCGCCGCAAGTAATAATTTTGAATTGGCCATCGCCGTCGCCATCGCTCTCTTCGGCGTGGCGAGTCCGGCCGCATTTACCGCCGTGATCGGTCCGCTGGTCGAGGTGCCGGTGATGGTCGCTCTCGTGAAATGGTCGCTGGTTCTGCATCGGCGCTGGTTCGGCGGCGGCCCCTCAGCCTCGCTGCCGCTTTCACCACCAACGGCAACGGCGATGCCGGTAAAAACTTAAGCCGTTGACCGCGCAAACCCCATGCACAGAAAAAACAGGAGCCAATATATGAAACCTGCTCAGCCAACTGATGTCCTTTCCACCGTCCAAAAACGCTATGGCCAGGTGGGGGCCGCAGGTCTGGGAGACCAGGCCGCCGGTGCCGACGCCGTAGCCAAGGCCTTTGGATATTCCGCTGCGGAGCTCGCAAGCCTGCCGGACGGGGCCAATCTGGGCCTTTCCTGCGGCAATCCCACCGCTATGGCGAGCCTCCGGCCGGGCGAAGTGGTGGTGGATCTGGGGTGTGGCGGCGGACTGGATGTATTTCTCGCGGCGCATCAGGTGGGGCCTACCGGCAAGGCAATCGGCATCGACATGACGCCGGAAATGATCACTCGCGCCAAAACCAACGCCCGCAACGGTCCCGATGGCCGGCCCTATTCCAACGTGGAATTTCATCTCTCCACCATTGACCGCATCCCCCTTGCTGACGCAACCGCCGATTGCATCATTTCCAACTGTGTGATCAATCTGGCCCCTGATAAAGCGGCGGTCTTCAAGGAAATGTTCAGGGTGTTGCGCCCCGGAGGCAGGCTTGCCATCAGCGACATCGCCCTGCGGCAACCGCTTCCGAAGGAACTGGCGGATAACGTCGCCGCATGGGTGGGGTGCATTGCCGGTGCAATCAGCCTGCAGGATTACCGTGACGGCCTCCGCGCCGCAGGCTTTGCCC